>CAZOMZ010000019.1:1438-17285 GCA_964581065.1 uncultured Loktanella sp.
TATGTATTGGACCCTGCCCAGCATGGAAAAGGGATCATGTCCCGTGCGGCTTTCCGTGCTGTGGAATACGCCTTTGCAACAACGGAACGGAGTCATCTGACCGGCTCGACTTGGTATGATAACCCCGCATCCTACCGGTTGCTGCAGAAGCTTGGCTTTCAGCACTGGCAGACCCGCTATATCCATGCCAAGGCACGCAACCGGCCGACGCTGGTTTACAACCAGCGCCTGACCCGTGCCGACTGGCAGCGCTTGAGAACGTCGGCACAGTAGTTTATCGGCTCATTCACAAAGCCCAAGAAAGCCAAATCCATGAAGTTCCTCGATCTTGCCAAGGTCTACATCCGGTCCGGTGCCGGTGGCGCGGGCTGTATCTCGTTCCGCCGCGAGAAATTTATTGAATACGGCGGCCCTGACGGCGGTGACGGCGGCAAGGGTGGTGACGTGATCGTTGAGGCTGTCGACAGCCTCAATACGCTGATCGACTTCCGCTATCAGCAGCATTTCTACGCGACAAACGGCCAGCACGGCATGGGCAGCCAGCGCACCGGCAAAGATGGCGAGGACAAGATCCTGCGCGTGCCTGTGGGGACGGAAATCATCGACGAAGATGAGGAAACGGTCATCGCCGACTTGACCGAGGTCGGTCAGCGAATTGTTCTTGCCAAAGGTGGCAACGGTGGTTGGGGCAACCTGCGCTTCAAGACCGCGACCAATCAGGCGCCGCGGCGTGCCAACCCCGGACAGGAAGCCATCGAGCGCACGATTTGGCTGCGTCTCAAACTGATCGCCGATGTGGGCCTTCTGGGGATGCCCAACGCGGGCAAGTCCACATTCCTTGCGGCCACCTCGAACGCCCGCCCCAAGGTCGCGGACTATCCGTTTACAACGCTGGTCCCCAATCTTGGTGTTGTTGGCATTGATGAGGTGGAATTTGTGGTCGCGGACATCCCCGGCCTGATCGAAGGCGCGAGCGAGGGCAAAGGCCTTGGCGACATGTTCCTGGGACACGTAGAACGCTGTGCCGTGCTTTTGCATCTCATCGACGGCACCTCCGGTGATCCGGCGCGCGATCTGACGACGATCATCGACGAGATCGAAGCCTATGGCGGCGCTTTGGCCGAAAAGCCGCGGATTACTGTGCTGAACAAGATCGACACGCTGGATGTAGAGGAACGCGCGTTTCTGGTCGAAGAACTGGCCTCTGTTGCCGAAGGCCCCGTGATGCAGATGTCCGGTGTCAGCGGTGAAGGTATCCCCGAGGTCCTGCGTGCCTTGCGCAGCAAGATCGACGAAGACCGGCTGCGCCACCGCAAGGAAGCGGAGGATGCCACAGGCGAGGACGCGCCATGGCAACCCTGAGTGACGCCAAGCGGCTGGTCATCAAGATCGGCTCGGCTCTGTTGGTTGATACCGCGTCAGGTGAGTTGCGGCAGGATTGGCTTTTGTCACTGGCGGAAGACGTGGCCCGAATCCGTCAGCGTGGCACGGATGTGATCCTTGTGTCGTCGGGTTCGATTGCCTTGGGTCGGGGTATTCTTGGATTGCCACACACGGCACTCCCGCTCGAGCAGTCTCAGGCGGCTGCTGCCGTGGGTCAGATCCGGCTCGCCCGCGCCTATGAAGAGGCGCTGCGCCCGCATGGTATTGTTGCAGGCCAAGTGCTTGTAACGCTGGAGGATTCCCACGATCGCAGGCGGTATCTCAATAGCCGCGCGACGATGGAAACCATGCTCGGATTTGGCGTCACACCCATCGTCAATGAAAATGACACAGTTGCGACGGACGAAATCCGCTACGGTGACAATGATCGTCTGGCCGCTCAGGTGGCTGTGACGATAGGCGCGGATCAGTTGGTGCTTTTGTCGGATGTGGACGGCCTCTACACCGCCAATCCCAAAGTTGACGCGACAGCGCAGCACCTGCCAATGGTCGAGAAGATCACGCCAGAGATCGAAGGCATGGCGGGCGACGCAGGCTCGGGCCTGTCGAAAGGCGGGATGATCACCAAGGTCATGGCGGCGCGGATGGCAACCGAGGGTGGCTGCGCAATGGCGATCACGCTAGGCAGCGCGATGCATCCGCTGCGCGCCCTTGAGAACGGTGCCCGCGCGACATGGTTTGCCGCCCAAATCGATCCGCAGGTGGCACGAAAGCGCTGGATTGCTGCCATGAAACCCAAAGGCACCGTGACAGTCGATGATGGCGCGGCCCGCGCATTGGGGCAGGGCAAGAGCCTGCTGCCTGCAGGCGTCAAGCAGGTGAATGGGACATTCGGGCGCGGTGATCTGGTGGCTATTGTCGATCTGCAAGGCAGTCAGCTTGGGCAGGGCTTGATCCGCTATACCAGTGTCGAGGCGCGCCAGATCATGGGGCGGCAATCCGCTGACATCGCCGCGATCCTCGGCTATGAAGGGCGCGCGGCCCTGATCCACCGCGATGATATGGTGCTTTGATAAAGGATGATGCGATGAACGATCACGACGCAATCGGTCCCATGATGACGCAGATCGGTGCAGACGCCCGCGCTGCAGCCACAGTCCTTGCCACGGCACCAGCGGACGCGAAGACAAAGGCCCTGACCGCTGCTGCGGATGCCGTCTGGTCTTCGCGGGCGGCGATCATTGCTGCCAACAAGGAAGACTTGGCCTATGGCGCCGAAAAGGGCCTGTCGCCGGCGATGATGGACCGTCTGATGCTGGACGAAGGTCGCATTCAGGGTATCGTAGACGGATTGCGCGCTGTTGCAGGTCAGGACGATCCGATTGGCGCCGTTGTCGAAGAATGGGACCGGCCCAACGGTTTGCACATCCAGCGCGTGCGCACACCGATTGGCGTGATCGGCGTCATCTACGAAAGCCGGCCCAATGTAACCGCCGACGCGGGCGCGCTTTGTCTGAAATCCGGCAATGCCGTGATCCTTCGGGGAGGGTCGGAAAGCTTTCACTCCAGCCGCGCGATCCATGCCTGTCTGGTGGCAGGCTTGAAGGCGGCTGGTCTGCCCGAAGCATCTATCCAGCTTGTCCCGACCCGTGACCGTGCTGCGGTGACGGCGATGTTGCAGGCGACAGACCATATTGACGTGATCGTGCCGCGCGGCGGCAAGGGCCTTGTCGGGCTGGTGCAACGCGAGGCGCGCGTGCCGGTTTTTGCGCATCTCGAGGGCATTTGCCACGTCTATGTCGATGCGGATGCAGATCTGGAGAAAGCGCGCCGCGTGCTGCTGAATGCCAAGACGCGGCGGACGGGTATCTGCGGATCAGCCGAGACCGTGCTGGTCGATGCGGCCTTTCATGCCAAATACGGGGATATCCTGACCACAGACCTGCTCTCTGCCGGTGTTGAGGTGCGGGCTGACGGCGTTCTGGCAATCGACGGCACGACGCCGGCGCAGCCGGATGATTTCGGCAAGGAATTCCTCGACATGATCATTGCGGCCAAAGTGGTTGATGGCGTGGACGGTGCGATTGCGCATATTCGCAAGTTCGGGTCCAACCACACAGATGCTATCATCACCGAGAATGACGCCACCGCCGATCGGTTTTTCCAGCAACTCGACAGCGCGATCCTGATGCGCAACGCGTCGACGCAATTCGCGGACGGTGGCGAGTTTGGCATGGGGGCAGAGATCGGCATTGCGACAGGCAAACTGCATGCGCGCGGACCGGTTGGTGCGGTGCAGCTGACAAGCTTCAAGTATCTGGTGACCGGCGACGGGACGGTGCGGCCCTAGAACTGCACCGAAAGCCTGTCGTCGAGATGGGCAATCTGCGCCGTCAGCCCGCCCTCTTTCAACAGGAGTGCGAGAAGCGCGAACTGCACCTGCGCGGCAGAGTGGGTCAGATCACCTTCGGGATTGGAGAGTCCTGTCCAAAGATCAGGGTCAAAGGCGATGCGCCGACCACTTGCCACAAGGCTCGTGCTGTCACCGTTCTGCCTGATGCCGATTTTTCCGCCCAGGGGCAGGGCGGTCTCAAGCGTCTGGATGGCAAGAAAGATGCAGCGCACCCTGCGGCGCGGCTGATCATCTGTGATCTGCCAGTCATAGGTGATGCGCCCGCCTGCGCTGATCGCCCCGAGGATCGCCTTGCATTCTGCCTGCCCGACAGTCTGCATATCTGTCGCCGCGCCATAGGCGATCCGGAAGAATTTGATCCGCGCCGCCGCGCTCTCGACACTTTGCTTGATCAGTGCCATTTCGGCGCCCGTACCGCCATCGGTCAGGGCCAAAAGCTCGACCCCGTTGCTGATTGCACCGATCGGGCTGATCAGGTCATGGCAGATGCGCGAGCCGACAAGTGCTGCGAGATCAGCTTGCATTGTGTTCCCCTTGCTGCAAGGAAAGTGACATGACCGATGTAAATGCCATGCTGGAGCCCGGGATGCTGGTCCGCAATCCTGCCCGACCTGATTGGGGTGTGGGGCAAGTGCAGTCCAATGTGGGCGGTAGGATCACCGTGAACTTTCGCGAGGAAGGCAAGGTCGTCATTGATGGGCGCGCCGTTTCTCTTGAGATTGTCTTTACATGATGCAACCTGTGGTAGAGCGCTGCAAGTCGCAAAAGAGCGTGGCCAGAAGAACCGCGTAATGGTTACTATTCTCTTAATGTTTGGAGAGACCGTTTGAGGACGCAACGGGCAAAGGCTGCCGGGGCTGACAGCCGGTTATCGGTCAGGCTTGCCGAAACCTCGGCAGAGGTGAGGGCTGCGCAGCGCCTGCGTTATGACGTTTTCGTTCACGAACTGGGTGCTGACGGTCCTCTGGTTGATCATGCGAGGCAGATCGAGAGCGATCGCTTTGACGACTTCGCCGATCATCTGCTGTTGCTGGATGATGCGCGACCGGTCGGTGACCGCGTGGTCGGTGTCTACCGCCTGATGACCCGATCAATGGCCGACAAGGCCGGGCAATTCTATTGCGCGGACGAATACGATCTGACGGTCCTGCTGGACAGCGATCTGCAGTTGCTCGAACTGGGCCGGTCCTGCCTGCACCCCGACTATCGGGGGGGTGCGGGCATGCTGCATCTCTGGGCTGCGCTGGCAGACTATATCGCGGCACAGCGGATCGATGTGATGTTTGGTGTTGCCTCGTTTCATGGCACGGATGTGGGGCAACTTGCACAACCGCTGTCTTTGCTGGCGCAAAAACATCTGGCACCCGCGCATCTGCGCGTCCATGCGCGCGGTGACACCGCCGTAAGCCTGTCCCAACTGTCATCTTCACAGATCGACCGGGTTGCAGCGGTCCGGCAACTTCCTGCATTGATCAAGGCCTATCTGCGTCTGGGGGGCACTGTGGGCGAGGGCGCCTTTGTCGATCACGCATTCAACACGACTGATATTTGCCTGATCCTGGAAAAATCCGCGATCCGTGCGCTGCAACGGTCGATCTACACAAGGCAGGGCTGAACGTGAGTGACACCTGGTATGGCGAGCCTGAACCGGCACCACATCATCTGAGCCTTGCCGACTGGCTGCGGGTGATTGCGCGTGCCGTGCCGCTGGCGGTGCTGGTTTTCGGCTGTCTGGGGATTCTGTTGCTTGTTCGCCTGTTCGAAAGACCGTTGTTTGGCCTGCGGCGTCCGGTGACACCTTACATCACACAATTTGTCTGCCGGACGGCTTTTCTGATCCTCGGGATCAGATACAGGACAACGGGCGATCCGTTGGAGGGTGCAGGCGCGGTTGTGTCAAACCATGCGTCATGGCTCGATATTTTTGCGCTGAATGCCCGCAAGAGAATCTACTTTGTCTCGAAATCCGAAGTGGCAGGCTGGCCCGGGATCGGGTGGCTCGCGCGGGCGACGGGGACGGTTTTCATCAAACGCGACCGTCGCGAAGTGACTGACCAGATCACCATATTCCGTGACCGCCTCGCGGCGGGCCACAAGTTGCTCTTTTTCCCCGAGGGCACATCAACCGACGGCCTGCAGGTCCTGCCGTTCAAGCCGGCCCTGTTTGCGGCCTTCTTTGATCCAGCGCTCCGCGACACGCTGATGATGCAGGCGGTGACACTGAACTACCACGCACCTGCGGGCGAGGATGCGCGGTTTTATGGCTGGTGGGGAGACATGGATTTCGGCCCGCATCTGCTGTCAACGCTGGCCGCCCGCCGTCAGGGAGAGGTGCATGTCATCTACCACGACCCTGTGCGGGTCGAGGATTTCGCGGACCGCAAGGCTTTGGCCAAAGCAATGGAAACGGCTGTCAGAGGTGGTTTAACCCAGCATCGCGGCGCGTAGGCCGGTCAGAACCTTGGCAGGCGCATCGTCCGACCAGATCTCGTCTCCGATCCCGAAAAAGTCGGTATGCGGCGCCAACTGGCGGATCAGGTCGGCATTCAAGGCACCTTCGGCGACGACGGGCACTTCGATCATCATTGACCACCACTCGAACAGATCAAGCTGGGCCTGGCGACCGTCACCCAGAGGTGTTTCGCCAACCGGGCCAAAGCTGACGTAATCCGCGCCCAGTTCCCCCGCGGTCATGCCGTCGTGACGGGAATTCGCGCAATAGCAGCCCACGATCGCATCGTCGCCCAGATCTTTGCGCACCTTGCGGATGCTGCGCGCGCCGTCCTGCAGGTGGACACCGTCAAGTCCGAGCCGTTCAACCATCATGATGTGGGTGTCGATCACCAGCGCCACGTCGCGTTCATGGGTGACTTCGCGCAAGGCGTCGGCGGCTTTGGCGATGCGGCTTTCATCCTTGGTGGCAAGGGCAAGGCGCACGCAGGCAATCTCGGTGCTGTCGAGACAGGCGGCCAGCTGCGCGGGAAAGCTCGAAAGATCGAATTCCGGCGGGCTGATCAGGTAGATTTGCGGGTGGTCTTGCGCGTCAGACATCTGGGCCGTTCCGAATTTGTCTTTGGTCCGCCGCTTTTAGCGGGGAATATCCGGCTTGGCTATGGGTTTCACGCGGCGGTTCTTGCCTTGTCGGTATGTGCGCAGTATCACCCCGCGATTCCACAGCCGAGGTCCGCGATGCCAAGCCCTGATCCCCAGCCAGCCTTTGTCCTGATCCGTCCGCAAATGGGCGAGAATATCGGTGCGGCGGCGCGCGGCATGTGGAACTTTGGGCTCGACCGGATGCGGATCATTGATCCACGCGATGGCTGGCCCAACCAAAAGGCGGTGGCAATGGCCAGCGGTGCAGGGCGTCTGCTGGATGAGGCGCAGGTCTTTGACGACACACCAGAGGCCATCGCAGATTGCGATTATGTCTATGCCACGACAGCCCGCCCGCGCGGGTTGACCAAACTGGTGCTGACCCCCGAGGCCGCGATGCAGGATGCCCGCCAGCGTATTGCCGCAGGCCAGAAGGTCGCTGTGATGTTCGGCCCGGAACGGTCAGGCATGGAGAACGTCGATATCGCTCGCGCGAATGCGATTATCTCGGTCCCTGTGAACCCCGAATTTCCGTCACTGAACCTGGCGCAATGCGTGCTGCTAACGGGTTACGAATGGCGGCGCGAGACGGCTCCTGTTGAAGCCTCCCGTGTCGATGCCGTGGCCGATTGGGCCGAGAACATCGAGATTGAAAAGCTGGCGGATCATTATGAGACGCAGCTTGGCAATGCGGGTTTCTTCTACCCCGAAGCCAAAGCCGAGAATATGAAGATGAATCTGCGCAATCTGTGGTCTCGCATGCCTTTGACCCGCGCCGATGTGCAGATGCTGCACGGCATCATGCGCCAGATGGTGCGCTGGAAAGAGCGTGGCTAAACCTGCCCGATTGCGGCAGACTGCCGCTTGCAGCCACGACGGCACAGACCTAGGTTCCGCCTAAGACCAACCGGAGACCACAATGGCAACGAAACGCTCGATTTTTGAAGACGTTGGCGACACCCCGAAGCAAACAGCAGCCCCCGGCGGAATCGACAAGGGCGGGCAGGGCGCTCGCGGCTTGATCCGCAAATGGTTGATGGTGCTTTTCGGTCTGGTCGTCGTGATGATCGTTGTGGGCGGTTTGACCCGACTGACGGACAGTGGCCTCTCGATCACCGAATGGAAGCCTGTGACCGGGGCCATGCCCCCGATGTCCGAGGCCGCCTGGCAGGAGGAATTCGACAAATACCGCGCCATCCCTGAATACCAATTGCAGAACAAGGGCATGACGATGTCCGAGTTTAAGGTCATCTACTGGTGGGAATGGGGTCACCGCCAATTGGGCCGGTTCATCGGCCTCGTTTGGGCGGCCGGCTTTGTCTACTTTCTGGCGGCCCGCAAGATGCCTGCCGGTTGGACAGGGCGGCTTTTGTTCATCGGTGCCCTTGGTGGGGTGCAGGGTGCAATTGGATGGTGGATGGTCTCGTCCGGCCTAGAAGAAGGAATGCTGGATGTCGCTTCTTACAGGTTGGCGACGCATCTGGGATTGGCCTTTGTCATCTTCGGGTTCATCGCATGGTATGTTTACCTTCTGGGGCGCAGTCAGGCCGATCTTTTGCAGTCCAGACGGGGCAGTGATGCGGGGCTCATGCGGCATGGAACGGTGCTGGTGGGCTTTGCCTTTGTACAGATTATCCTAGGCGCGCTGGTGGCGGGGATTGATGCGGGCCGTGCCTTTCCTGACTGGCCGTTGATGGCAGGTGGCTTCCTGCCGCCGCAACCCTTTGATCTGCAACCTGTCTGGCGCAACTTCTTCGAGGACGCGGGGCTGGTGCAATTCATGCACCGGATGGCAGGTTATGCGCTGTTTGCCTATGGTGTGTTCGTCTGGACCCGTGCGCGCCGGTCGGCCAACGGCCAGACACGCTATGCCTTCAATGCGATCATGGCCGTGATGCTTTTGCAGATGGTGCTGGGGATCGTTACGGTGATCTACTCTGCGCCATGGCAGATCGCGATTGTGCACCAGTTGGGCGCTGTCGTGCTCTGGGCGCTGATCCTGCGTGGCCGCTTTCTTGCCCAATATCCCCTTGCCCAAAGCATCCGAGGCCAGACATGACTGCATATGACGAATTGATGGCTTTCCAGCGCGATACCGAGGCGCTGGGGCAGGTCGCGGGCCGTCTGGGCTGGGATCAGGAAACGATGATGCCGGAAGGCGCGACACCCCAGCGCGCCGAAGAACATGCGGCCATGGCCAAGGTCCTGCATGCGCGCCGCATCGATCCGCGCATCGGCGAATGGCTTGAGAAAGCCGAAGCGGCTGATGACGTCGCAGCCGCCAACCTGCGCCATATCCGCCGCGACTATGAACGCACGGCCAAAGTGCCTGCCGATCTTGCAGCAGCCCTTGCCAAGACAACTTCACTGGCGCATCGCGTCTGGGCCAAGGCACGCGAAGACGAGGACGTTGCGGCCTTCCTGCCAGCCCTCTCCGAAGTCGTCTCGCTGCGCGTGCAGGAGGCACAAGCCATCGCGGGCAATACCGACCCTTATGACGCGCTTCTGGACGACTATGAACCGGAGGCGACCGGCGCATCCATTGCCGCGATGTTCGACAGCCTGCGCCCGCGTCTTGTTGCGCTGCGTGCGGCCATCCTCGACAAATCCGCTCCTGCGGCCCTGTCGGGGACATTTGACGAAACCGCGCAACTGGCACTGTCCGAAAAGCTGGCACTGGCTTTCGGCTATGATCTGACCCACGGGCGGATCGACAAGGCGGTCCACCCCTTCAGCTCGGGCTCGGGGCTTGATGTGCGGATTACCACGCGCACCAGCGCGACCGATCCATTCAACTGCTTCTATTCAACGGTTCATGAGGTGGGACATGCGGCTTATGAGCAGGGGATTGACGATCGGCACTTGCTGACACCACTGGGGCGCGGTGTGTCCATGGGTGTGCATGAAAGCCAAAGCCGCATCTACGAGAACCAGTTGGGCCGCAGCCGTGCCTTTACCGGTTGGCTTTATGGTCAGATGCGGGACGCCTTTGGTGATTTCGGCATTGCTGACGAAGAGGCTTTCTTTGCCACCGTCAACCGGATCGGCAACGGCTTCATCCGCACCGAAGCCGATGAGGTGCAATATAATCTGCACGTCCTGCTGCGGTTTGATCTGGAGCGTGCGCTGATTGGCGGTGATCTGGCTGTGGGTGATCTTGAGGCGGCATGGAACGACCGTTTCAAGGCCGATTTTGGTTTTGCGGTCGACAGGCCCTCAAACGGCGTGTTGCAGGATGTGCATTGGTCCGAGGGGCTCTTTGGCTACTTTCCGACCTATTCGCTGGGCAATGTCTATGCCGGCTGCCTGCATGAGGCATTGCGCAAAGCCGTCCCTGATCTCGACGACGATCTGGCGCGGGGCGAAACATCACGCGCGACAGGCTGGCTGCGCCAGAATGTGCAGCAGTACGGGGGATTGCGCTCTCCGGTCGAGACGATCGCTCATGCCACCGGCACAGCGCCAAGTGAGGGGCCCTTGCTGGACTATCTGGAAGCCAAATTCGGGGCGATCTACGGGCTGTGAGGGCGGGTGCCTCCGGCGGAGGTATTTGGGAACATGAGAAGGGCTAGTGCCAATCCGGTTTGCGCTTTTCGAGAAAGGCGCTGATCCCTTCGTTGGTATCGTTCCGCAGCATGTTCTGGACCATCACCTCGCCTGCATAGGCATAGGCATCCGCGGTCGTCATCGCGGCCTGTTCGTAGAAGGCGGATTTGCCGATCTTGACTGCGGCAGGCAGTTTCGCGGCGATGGTTTCGGCCAGTTGGCGCGTTTCGCTTTCAAGCCGGTCGGCGGGCACGGCGCGGTTGATCAGGCCCGCCTCCTGCGCCTCGGTCGCCGTGAGGAATTTGCCGGTGGTCAGCATCTCGAAGGCAGTCTTGCGGTTGATGTTGCGCGTCAGGGCGACCATCGGTGTCGAGCAGAAAAGACCGATGTTCACACCGTTGACGCCAAAGCGGGTGTGTTCTTCGGCAATGGCAAGGTCGCAGGTGGCGACAAGCTGGCAACCGGCGGCGGTTGCAATGCCATGGACCTGTGCGATGACGGGCTGCGGGATGGACTGCACCGTCTGCATCATCCGGGCGCAGCGGTCGAAGAGGTCGGCGAAATAGGCGGCGCCTGCGTCCTCGGATTGGCGTCCGGCCTGCATTTCTTTCAGATCGTGGCCCGCGCAAAACGCCTTGCCTGTCCCACGGATGATCACCGCGCGGATGCTGTCATCCGCGCCAATCGCATCAAGGCTGCTTTGCAGTTCAGCCAGCATCCCGTCCGACAGGGCATTCAGGCGCTCTGGTGCATCCATTGTCAGTGTGGCGATCTGGTCGGCGTCGTCCCGGCGGAGAAGTGTCATGTTGTCTTGCCTGCGGTTTTCTGGTCGGAATATTCCCACAGTAGGTCAGAAGGACAGGCTATGAAACTGGAAATGGATATCGCCGCGCTGCATGCGTTTGTCACCGAACAGTTTCCGCAAGTTGACGGGCAGTTGCAGGTCGAGGCCATTCCAGCAGACGGGTTGGTGGTGCGTTTGAAGGTCAATGACAGCCATCTGCGGCCCGGGGGCACCGTCTCTGGTCCGACAATGTTCATGTTGGCGGATGTGGCGGTCTATCTGGCGATCCTGGCACGGATCGGGCCCGTAGCGCTGGCGGTGACCACAAGTTGTTCGATGGATTTCATGCGCAAGCCCGCAGCAGGCGCCGAACTGATCTGCAACGTCCGCTTGCTCAAGCTGGGGCGCGCGTTGGCCGTCGGGGACGCGCTGATCTTCAGTGAAGGGCAGGCGGCCCCTGTCGCTCGGGCCAATATGACCTATGCGATCCCGCCTAAGGCAGTTTAGCGGCCCCCCAGACCCAGCCGAAAGCGATCACAGCTGCTGAAACAGCCGCCGCAAAGCCTGCAAGCTTGCGCCAGGAAAACGGACGCTCGCCGAAGGTGCGGCCATGCAGACCGCAGGTGACGATCTTCTTGGGTTTGCCATCATAGCTGTAGTGGAGAATCCAGACTGGCAGCAGGATGCGCCTGTATCGTGTGCCGCTGGTATGGGTCTTGTAGGAGATGTCGAAAACGCCAGACTTGTTCACATGTTTCTTGATGCGATTGCGCAGCAGGATGTCCTTGTCCCACTCCAGCGCCGCGACGCCTTCCGGCAGGGTCTGGTGATGCCTTTCGGCGGCAAATCCCGACAGAAAGGCAGGTTCATAGGGGCGCAGTGCGTCCGGGTCAAAGTCATGCAGGATGCCGTCGCGGATCAGCGGTGTGATATGATGCGAGGCGGGGACCAGCAGATCGTCGAAGAAGTGACGGAACTCTCCGGTCGTTGACTTGACGGACCAATTCTTGCCACGCTTGACCCTGTAGCGCGCCGAATAGCGCACAACCTCGCGGCTGTCGAAGGTCCAGAAAGGGACATAGATGCCTGCCACTCTTGCCGCGCCGACAATCTCCGCAAGATCGTCAGGGGCCGCATAACGTGCTGCGACCCAAGCCTGCGCGCGCGCCTGCGCCTCTGCTGCTGTCACTTGAAAGGGGATCAACCCCATGGTCTGATAGCTTGCCTCTTCGGTTTTCAGCACCACCGGTCCGTCGCAATAGGCGCAACGCTCTGATAGCGACGGCCCTGCAAAGACGACCTCGCCGCCACAGGTCTGGCAGGCATGGGTGGTGATCTTCTCGACCCGCGATTGTTCGGTATGGGGCAGTTCGGGATCGTAGTGGAATTCGGCAGCCGGATCGGCGTCGGGATCGAGCTGGATGTCGTGCGGCGTTCCGCAACTTGTGCAGGTCAAGCGGCCGCCGGCCGGATCAAAGACGCATTGGCCAGCACAGGCCGTGCAGAGCAGATCTTTTTGAACCACCGCCATCGTCAGTCGTCCGACAGAGCCATTGCGATCTCAAGCAGGATGCGCGCGCGCAGTGCCGCGCGATCCATCGCGGCTGACAGATCACCATGCGTCGCCCAATCCCCCAGAACGGTCGCCGCGAACCACACGCCCATGATCCAGAAAGCAACAAAGGCCCAGCCCGAAACGCTGAGAATGAAACCCGACGAGCCGCGCCGCAACTCGTGCTTTGCCTCGCGGATCTGGATCAGCTTGCGGACCGGCAGAACACCCAGTGCCGTTGCCAGAACAAAAAGGCCAAGTCCAAAGAGAAACGGGGTGAGTGTGGTCAATGCTTTGCCGCTCGAGAATTGTCTATAGACTCATTTGTGACCGTGGCTGGATGACGAAACAAGTGCGCTGGCTCGAAATCTTGGATCTGAGGTGGGGTAAAATAATACCTAAATCACAAGGCATTGAAATACATGGGATTTCTTGAGTAAACAGCGATTGACTGTGCGTTTGGCACGGATATAACGCCGCAATCCGAATGACTGTGGCGTCTGGCCACCCCAACTTCTTGGTGAGATATGAAAACCTTTACCGCAACTCCAGCGGATATCGACAAGAAATGGATCCTGATCGACGCTGAAGGCGTTGTTCTGGGCCGTCTTGCATCGATCGTCGCGATGCGCTTGCGTGGCAAGCACAAGCCTTCCTTCACGCCGCACATGGATATGGGCGACAATGTGATCGTCATCAATGCTGACAAAGTCCAGCTGACCGGCAAGAAGCGTGATGAGCGCTACTACTGGCACACTGGCCACCCCGGCGGCATCAAATCCAAAACCAAAGCTGAAATCCTTGAAGGTGCGCATCCTGAGCGCGTCGTCATGAAGGCCGTCCAGCGCATGCTGCCCGGTGGCAAGCTGAGCCGTCAGCAAATGACCCACCTGCGCGTCTTTGCGGGTGCCGAGCATGGCATGGAAGCCCAGAAGCCCGAAGTTCTGGACGTCAAGTCCATGAACAAGAAGAACACGAGGACTGCATAATGGCCGATCAAGTAAATTCGCTCGAAGAGCTGGGTCAGGTTGCCGAGGGCGTAGCCGAAGCTGTTGTTGAAACTGCTGCCCCACGCGAGCCCGTCCGTGACGCGCTTGGCCGTTCCTATGCGACCGGCAAGCGGAAGGATGCGGTTGCCCGCGTCTGGATCAAGCCGGGTTCCGGCAAGGTCACCGTGAACGGCAAAGAAATGAAGCAGTATTTTGCCCGCCCCGTGCTGCAGATGATCCTGCGCCAGCCGTTTCAGGTTGCCGGTGTTGTCGACCAGTTCGACGTCATGGCAACTGTCACTGGCGGCGGCCTGTCCGGTCAGGCCGGTGCTGTCAAGCACGGCGTTTCGAAGGCACTGCAACTCTACGATCCATCGCTGCGCGGTGCTCTCAAAGCTGCTGGTTTCCTGACCCGCGACAGCCGCGTTGTTGAACGTAAGAAATACGGTAAGCGCAAAGCACGTCGTAGCTTCCAGTTCTCGAAGCGTTAAGCTGTATTGTGACACAGATTGCGGAGGCGGCCCTATCTGGGCCGCCTTTCTTATATTTGATCCTCTGCCTTGCCTGATCAAATTCATAATGCTTTATTGGAACTTAGAGGGGTTGAGAACTCCCAATGGGTGATCAGATTCATGTCAGAAAAGTTGGTAGTTCCCGCATAGAAGTCGGGCGCTTCACCTATGGTCATCAGAAAGTTAGGGTCTTACAATGGGGTGAAGGCTCGAGCCTAAAGATCGGAGCGTTTTGTTCTCTTGCTGCCGGACTGGTTGTAATCTTGGGCGGCAATCATCGCGTGGATTGGGGCACAACATTTCCATTCGGACATATCTTTTCTGATGAGCTTGGAGGCAAAGAGATTGTTGGCCACCCGACATCAAAAGGGGATGTCCTGATTGGTAATGATGTTTGGATTGGAACTAGTGTTACTCTGATGTCAGGTATCAGTATTGGTAGTGGAGCAGTTGTTGCTGCCAACTCAAATGTGTCCAAGGATATCCCTCCATATGAGGTTTGGGGAGGAAACCCAGCAAGGTTTATCAAGAAAAGATTTGATGATGCGATTGTGGAGCGGTTTCTTGAGATTGCATGGTGGGATTTCCCGACCCAAGTCGTCCGCGAATGCGCTCCACTTCTATCACGACCTCCTACGCTAGAAGTTCTGGGTGAAATAGAGGCTATAGCCAACCGGGCGAAGGCTACGGAAGCTCCCAACTCAGCCTGATCCCCAACGTCTCAACCCCGGGATTGTACTCGCTGGTGTTGGCATTTGATCGGTGGTCGAAGACAACTGCCACGCTGGCGCCGTTGTCAAAATGATACCCCGCTGCCAGTGATCCACGGAACTGCATCGGGAAACCAAGGTATTCGCCGTCACCCTGAAAGTAGATGCCGGGCATCAGTGACAGCTCGATATAGACAGGTCCGTCGCTGATCCGTTCGGTGGACCATTTTGCGCCTGCACCCACCCACAGATCATAGGTATCGGTCATGCTGGCCCCGACAGTGGGTTGCACGGCCCCGATATAACGGGGCAGGTCGTAGCTGACGTAAAGCTCGTCGCCGATGATGTCTTCCTGAAAATAGGTGTCGCCAAATTGGACATGCAGCCTTTCGGGTGCGGGGCTTTGGTCCAGACACGCGGTCGGGCATTCGTTGAGGTAGGTATCCAGCCCGCCCATGATCATGAAGAAGACCGCAAATCGGCTGTCCATTACCTATCCTTAATCGTCTGCCGCCAAGAGGCCCAGGCCCCTGAGGTAAATGCCGATGCCTGTCTCTAGCAGGTCTTCGGGCGGAAAGGGGCTTTGCGTGCCGGGGTTCGAGCGGGCGAAAAGTTCGACCACTCCGTGGCTCATGGCCCAGATGTGGGCGCTGAACATTTGTGGTGGGGGGCGCTTGTCGGCTGGAATGTGCTGGCTGAGTTCGGCGGCGGCCTTTTCCAGCACACCCATCGCACGGGTGGCCACTTTGTGCAGTTCAGGCGTGCGGTTGATTGAGATCCCGCTTTCGAACATGGCAATGTAGTAGCCGGGGAACTTGCGGGCAAAGGCGAGATAGGCGCGTCCCGTCGCCTCGAATGCCGCGAG
>CAZOMZ010000020.1:0-15943 GCA_964581065.1 uncultured Loktanella sp.
TCTGACGAAATCACCGCTACACGCATTCTTAAGCAATAGAGCGGACAAAGCCCCTCGGACACCGTGGGAATCACAAATGCTGCCGAACGGACAAAGTCTTGCACGTGCGTTTGCGCGGTTTGCAACGCGCAAACCCGAGCGGCTGTGGGTGCCCTATGTGGTCGCGGCAGGTCTCCTTTTTGGCCTGATCGCAATCACACACGCGCTCGACAAAAAGACGGTCGAACGCACCGTGACGGCATCACAAAGTATCAAAGTCGCCAATGCGCATGTCATGCTTGCCGAAGCGGTGCTTGACCTTGCCGCCATACAGGGCCTTGCGTCTGACGCCGATCGCATCCAGCTGCAGATAGCCACCGCAGAGTTTGAGGCCGCACTCTCGGACTATCTCGACAACCTCGATATCCACGGGCCCGTCTTTGCCTACTACACCGACGGGCAACCCTCGTTGGTCGCGCAGCTCGCTGATTTCATTGCCTTGGCGCGCCTGTCTTCCTCGCCCGACCAACCCGCGGCGATGCAGGCCAGGTTACAGCTGCACCAGCTCTTTCATGACCAAGGCATGCAAGACCGGATGGTTGCCGTCTCGGGCATACTTGCCGAAGTGATTTCCGGCGAGGCAGATCGTCTGACCGAGCTTCGCGACACGTTGCTGACGGCCACCGCTCTTTTGCTTCTGGCTGAGGCTTTGCTGGTGTTCTGGCCCGCCCAATATGCCGTGCAAACCACGATCCAGAAGCTGCAACGCCAGAAGGGTGTTCTGCTTGCCTCGCAGACACGGCTCAAACAGGTCAACGAAAGGCTGCAGCATCTGTTGCGCCGCGACCAGTTGACCGGATTACCGAACCGGAACTCTCTGATTGCCTTTCTTGAGCGCATGATCGCGCGCAGAGAAACGGCTGATCTGCGCCTCTATCTCTTTGGTCTCGATGGGTTCAAGACGGTCAATGATATGATCGGTCATGACTATGGCGACGAGCTTCTTGTCAAAGTGGGTGCTGCGCTCAGCGATTGCGTCGACAGCGAAGACATGATTGCGCGTGTCGGCGGCGACGAATTTGTCGTGGTCAGCGCAGAGGATTCAGCGGCGCTCCTGTCACGGGTCGATGCAGCCATTAAGGCGCCGTTTGACATCAAGGGCCGTCGTATCCCTGCCAAGGCAAGCATTGGCTATCTCGATATCGGGACCGCCGTCCGCAAGCCGATGGACATCCTCGGGGACGCCGAAATCGCATTGCAGGCGGCCAAGGGCAACGGCGGCGGGCAGTCGCTGGCTTTCACCTCTTCCCTTCGCGCCGATCTTGGCCAGATGCAGGAATTGCAGCTGGAATTGCAGGAAGCGATCCAAAACGGTGAAATCGAACCATGGTTCCAGCCCCAGATCCGGCTGTCGGACGGTTTGCTTCACGGTGCCGAGGTTCTGGCACGCTGGCGTCATCCCAAGCGTGGCCTCTTGCCACCCGTAGCATTCCTCGATGCATCCGAGCGTGCCGGATTGATTGTCGACCTAGACCATACGATCTGGTGCGCTGCCATGATGCAGGCGCGGGATTGGCAGGATCAGGGTATCTGGCGTCCGTCCATATCGCTGAATGCTGCACCGGACACGATTGCGGACCCACATCTGATCGAAAGATTTCTTTTCACGCTGAACCGGTCCGGGCTACAGCCCGATCAGGTGGTCATCGAGGTTCTCGAGACGACGCTGATTGAAGGCAATGACGATATGGCGGCGATCAACATTGATCATCTTGCCGAATGCGGCATAGCGCTAGAGCTTGATGACTTTGGCACCGGCTATGCATCCCTTTCGAAACTGACCCAACTGCCGCTCGCCGGCATCAAGCTGGACAGATCACTGGTCGCGCCCCTGCCTGATCAAGCCGCTGACTCGGTTGTGCGGGCGATTCTGGCACTTGCAGCCGAGCTTGGCCTCAGCGTGGTCGCCGAGGGGATCGAAGAACGCGTTCAGGCCCGCCACCTGGGCAAAAGCGGATGCCGCATTGGTCAGGGCTACGGCTTTGGCAAGCCGATGCCCGCCGACGAGTTCACCGACTGGCTCAAATCCCATGCCGAAATCCCTGCACAACTGCTCTTCGATCCACCGGTCAAAGCGCGGCGGGCTTGAGCATCGCGGCAACACACCGTATCTCCTTTCACATTCAAGGATGAAAAGGGCGGCGCATGGCAAACTATCTCTACCAGAATGACCTGCCCGACGGACTGGACCTGGGACCCATCGTTGCAATCGACTGCGAGACAATGGGCCTCAATCCACACCGCGACCGTCTCTGCCTGATCCAGATGTCGGGCGGCGACGGAAACTGCCATCTGGTGCAGGTGGCACCCGGCCAGACCAGCGCGCCCAACCTTTCCGCCATGCTTGCCAACCCCGATGTGCTGAAGCTGTTTCACTTTGGCAGGTTCGATATTGCCGCGCTCTACAACAGCTTCGGTGTCGTCACGGCACCTGTTTACTGCACCAAGATCGCCTCGCGGCTGGTGCGAACCTACACCGACCGGCACGGGCTGAAGGTGCTGCTGCAGGAATTGCTTGGCATCGACATCTCGAAACACCAACAGCAAAGCGACTGGGGCGCCGAGACGCTGACCGAGGCACAACTGGATTATGCGGCCTCTGACGTGCTGTATCTTCACGCGCTCAAGGACAAGTTCGACCTCCTGCTTGCGCGTGAGGACCGGACAGAATTTGCGCAAGCCTGCTTTGATTTCCTGCCGACGCGCGCGCAACTCGATCTGGCTGGCTGGCCGGAAACAGACATCTTTGCCCACTCATGACAGAGTCTGACAAATTTCTTGCAACCGCCAGCCGCGTGATCCGTGAAGAGGCTGCAGCGCTCGACGTGCTTGCCAGTGGCCTCGACGACAGTTTTGCGCAGGCGGTCACCATGCTGCTGAATGCAAAGGGGCGGGTCATCGTCTCTGGCATGGGCAAATCCGGCCATGTCGCACGCAAGATTGCCGCGACCTTCGCGAGCACCGGCACGCCTGCCCATTTCGTCCATCCTGCCGAGGCAAGCCACGGCGATCTGGGGATGCTGACGAAAGGCGATGTGGTGCTGGTCCTGTCGAATTCGGGAGAAACGCCCGAACTCGCCGACCTTGTCGCCTATACGCGGCGCTTTGGTATTCCGATGATCGGCGTTGCCAGCAGACCGGACAGCACGCTGTTGCGCCGCTGTGATATCGCGCTGGTGCTGCCAAGTTTGGGCGAAGCCTGCGGAACTGGCGTTGTGCCCACCACCTCGACGACGATGACGCTTGCGCTTGGCGATGCATTGGCCGTCGCCCTGATGGAACACCGTGCCTTCACGCCCGAGAATTTCCGCGAATTCCACCCGGGTGGCAAACTGGGCGCGCGACTGTCAAAGGTTGCCGATCTGATGCATGCTGGCGCCTCCCTCCCGCTGGTCGACGCCGAAACCCCGATGAGCACCGCCCTTCTGGTGATCAGCCAGAAAGGGTTTGGTGTTGTTGGCGTCACCGATGCAGATGGCGGGCTGATCGGCGTGATCACTGACGGTGATCTGCGGCGGCATATGGAAGGGCTTCTGGGGCATGTCGCAAAAGAGGTGATGACACCCGACCCTCTGACAGTCTCGCCCGATGCGCTGGCAGAAGAGGCGGTTGCGCTGATGAACAAGCGCAAGATTACCTGCCTTTTCGCGGTCGATCCAAACGGCAGCGGACAGGTGTCCGGCGTCCTGCATATCCATGACTGCCTGCGGGCAGGCATTGTCTAGCGATGCTGTCCGCCGATAATTTCTATTCGCAACTCGTCGGCTGGGCCAAAATCATCCTGCCACTCTGCGCAATCGGCCTTCTGTCAACACTCTTCCTTTTCGCCCGCGGGACTGGCGCCCCTGACGAGGTCGCGCTGGCTAGGATCGAAGCAATCGCGCGTGAACAGCGTCTCACCGCGCCAGAGTTTTCAGGCCTGACCGACGACGGGGCGACCGTCGTGATCTCGGCCAAGACCGCACAGCCGGACCCAACCCGTCCGGATACCGTGTCGATTGACGATATCGGTCTGCGCATGAATACACCCGAGGGAATCCAGATCGAGGTTATGGCCGTGCGCGGCGAGATTGATGGACGTGCGCAGGTCGCGCGGTTCCTTGGTCTGGCGCGGGTTGCAACCTCGAATGGCTACGAGATGGAGACCAATGGCCTGATTGCCGACTTGAAATCAGGCGTCGTCATGTCGGATGGCCTGCTGGAGGTGCGCGCACCATTTGGTGAAATTTCGGCAGGAAACGTCCGGTTTGCCGTCACATCCGAGGCACTCGGCCAGCAGATGCTGTTCACCAATGGCGTGAGACTGCTATATAGCGGTGAGACTCCCTAACGAAGGACCCACAAGGATGATCAGAAAGTTGGCCATTGGTATGGCGTTCGTCCTTGCATTGGCCGCGCCTTCGCTGGCCCAGACCAATGTCGATCTTGGTGGGCTGACCGTCGACAATACCGCCCCGATCGAAGTGACGGCAGACAGTCTGACGATTGATCAGGACACCGGTCGCGCGATCTTTGATGGCAACGTGATTGTAGCCCAAGGGGATATGCGGGTTTCAGCCGGAAAGGTCGAAGTTGTCTACGGCACCGATACATCTGAGATTGCACAACTGATCGCATCGGGTGGCGTGACCTTTGTGACCGCAACCGAAGCTGCCGAAGCCGCGCAGGCGACCTATGACATCGAGTCCGGTCTCCTGACGCTGGAGGGCGACGTGCTGCTGACACAAGGGGCCAGCGCCATTTCTGCTGGTCGGATGGTCATCAATGTCACCAATGGGGCCGCAACGATGGATGGTCGCGTGCGAACCGTGCTGCAGCAGGGTGACAACTGATGGCCGCAACAACCCAGCTATCTGTGACGGACGGCAGCGCTGGCCTGCAGATTGTCAATCTGCGCAAAAGCTACCGCAAGCGCCCCGTGATCCGCGACGTCAGCATGACGCTGGGCCGGGGTGAGGTCGTGGCTTTGCTGGGTCCGAACGGGTCGGGCAAGACAACTTGTTTCTATTCGATTGCCGGACTTGTCACGCCCGAAGGCGGACGCGTGGTCATCGACGGTCGGGACGTGACAACGCTGCCGATGTATCGGCGGGCCAAGCTGGGCATCGGATATCTGCCACAGGAAATGTCGATCTTCCGTGGGCTTTCGGTCGAAGACAATATCATGTCGATCCTCGAAATCGCTGTGACTGACCGGCATCGCCGCCGCGAACGACTCGAGGAACTGCTCTCGGAATTCTCCATCGAACACCTGCGCCGCGCCTCGGCACTGGCCTTGTCAGGCGGCGAACGACGTCGCGTGGAGATTGCACGCTGCCTCGCGGCAGGTCCGAAATACGTCCTGTTTGACGAACCGTTCGCCGGCGTTGATCCCATCGCTGTGGGCGAGATCCGGCATCTTGTCGCCGATCTCAAGAACCGCGGGATCGGTGTCCTGATCACCGACCACAACGTTCAGGAAACGCTACAGATTGTTGACCGCGCCTATATCTTGCATGACGGCAAGGTGTTGATGAGCGGCACCACACAAGAAGTGGTGCAAGACGAAAACGTGCGCCGCGTTTATCTCGGGAACAACTTCCGCGTTAACTGATTTATCAGCGCCCGTTAACGACTGCGACATTGACAAGTCCCCCGGATTCGTCGCCAAATGAAAGAGATGACAAAGCGTTGTTTCTTCCCCGCAAATTCATCGGCATCTTGCCGGGGGAAGCGGTTCAACCCGACGAACACGCTCTTTTATCGCATCACATAAATGTGGAATTGATGCGCGGTGCCCGCGGGCAATCCGTGCCGTTTCACAAACGACCATAGGAGGAACGATGCGCTATCAAATCAGCGGAAAACAGATCGATATCGGCGAGGCTCTACAGACCCACGTCAAGACCGAACTCTCCGAAATCCTGAGCAAATATGCCGGCCGCCCAACAGAAGCCGCTGTCACATTCTCGAAGTCCGGCCATGAATTCGTCTGTGAAACCGTTGTGCATCTTTCGACCGGTTTGAACGCTTCGGCGACAGGAAAAGCCACCGAGATTTACGGTGCATTCGACTCGAGCTCCGAGAAAATGGACAAGCAACTCAGGCGCTATAAGCGGCGTCTGAAGGACCACCACAGGGAGCGGTCACAGCCGGTTGAACTTTCGGATGCTGGGTCATATATCCTCGAATCAAGAGACGAGTCGGAAGACTCCGAACAGGATACTGTGAACGCAATGATTGTTGCCGAGGTGGAGACCAAGATCCCATCTCTTTCGGTTGGCGAAGCGGTGATGCAGATGGAGATTGCCAGTGCGCCTGTTTTGGTATTTCGGAACGAAAAACACAGCGGAATAAACGTCGTTTACCGGCGTGAAGATGGAAACATTGGCTGGATCGATCCGCGCAGTAGTGGGTCTTGACGGTCGACAGACAGTAAGAGACGCGATCAATGCAGTTGGGCACGATCTTGAAAGCCGAGGCAGTGAAGTCGATTTCTTCCTGCACCAGCAAGAAACGTCTTTTCCATGATCTGGGTGAATTGGCGGAAGCCTGCTACGGGCTTTCGTCGACACTGGTGATCGACGCATTGATTGAACGCGAAGGGCTTGGCCCGACAGGCGTGGGGCAGGGCATTGCACTGCCTCATGCGCGTCTGCCGTCGGCAGAGCAGGTGCACGGAATTTTCCTGCGCCTTGAGAAACCGCTGAACTTCGACGCAGTCGACCGGCAGCCGGTTGATCTCGTTTTCGCACTGATCGCGCCCGAGAACGCTGGCGTTGATCACCTCAAAGCCCTTGCACTTGTATCGCGGACCCTGCGGGACGAGTCGATCTGTGCAAAACTGCGTGCCAACAATGACGCGTCGACGCTGCACACGATCCTGACAGAAGTGCAGTCGTCACAGGCCGCCTAGGCCCAATCCTTAAAACCGAAGATCTGATAATCGCGCGCATAGGCTGTGCGTGCCGCATGTTCGATGTCGGTGTCGTAGATTGTTGCCAACCAATCGTGCCAATTCGGTGGTGTCGGCACGAATGCGGGCGCGTCGGATCGGCCGACTTCACCGGCCAGACGTGCCAGCCCTGTGGCAAGCTCTTCCTCTCGCAGGATGGCATCGGGTGACACGAACTGCGCAAAGCCCTGCAGCAGCACATGTTGGCTGGCCCAGTTTTGATCCACGCGGATGCTGGTTTGCCCTGCCAGATTGACGCGCAGGAAATTCAGAAACCCCATAAATGCTGCGCGGTGCGCCGCGTGGTCATAGCCGTCCTTTCCGGTCATGTCCGGTGCGTCTTGCGGGATCGGTAACTTGTGGACGCGTCGCAGATTAGCGCGGATATCCGCAAAGGGCCCTTCTGCAGCCAAGAGAATGCGGTCACAGAACGCGACATGCGCACGTGCAACAGGGTGGCGCAGCACCGCAAAACTGCGATGCGGCAAGTGCGTGTCGAACCAATCGCGCAGGCTGCGCTGTGAAAACTTCTCGTGCATCTCGCCACCGTCGAGCGCGCGCAGCCAGTCCTTGACCGAACCGTCGGGGCCAGACCGTAGCGGCAGATACAGCAGTCCTGCCTTCGCAGGTGCAAGGTAGCTGGGAATTGCGGGGCCGCGCTGGGGTTCGAAATGCGGGGTCCGCCAAAGCGCGAACCAATCGATCTCCTGCAGTGCCTCCTGCATATCGTCGAAGTTGCGGACCTTGTCTTGCAGGGGGTCCGGGTTCTGCTTTTTGAGCTTTTTGTTGATGTTGCCAAGGCGTCCCTCGATACCGAGAAATGCGGCGATCCCGTTCACCACATCAACATCGCGCAGATCATCGTAGTTGATATAGAAAGCGGTCTGGCCGGTGGTCTGCAGACGCCGCTGCACGTCGCTTTGAAACGCCTGCAAGGCATCGAAGTGCGCCTTGAATTCGTCGGGTTCAAAGTCAATGACGCGCGATTTGGAATGTGTCGCATTCGTCAGCTTCCACTGACCCGTTGCCTGCGCGATCTTCCAACTGACAAAACTGTCGACCGGATTACGGGTCAGGATGATCTTCGCGCAGCGCGGATCGGTCAGACAGACATCGGCAATGCGACGGTCGTGGTTGTGAAAAAAGCGGAATCCGCCAAGGCCCTCCGTCTCCTTGATCCGCTGTAGCAGATCAAACGGGTCTTCTTCGCGCATTTCATAGGTGACACCCAGAACCTCTTCGGTCTTGGGTGTGCCAATAAAGGACGGATTGAAGGCCTCGCCATAGCAGCTGACGCCGTCGAGTAGATTGAGGTTGGCTTCGAGAAAGTTCGATCCGGTGCGCATCTCGGCCAGAACGACGAAATAGTCAAATCTGCTCATTGGCCAGCCACGATATAGGGTTTGCGTCGGTCAGGTTTGCGCGGTTCCTGCGTGCTGCCAGGCACGACATCACCAGCCAGAAACGGATGCATGCCCTGGTTTTTGAGGTCCTGCAAGAATTCGGCCAGCCCATCCAGCTTGGCCATGCGCGGCGCCTCTGAAATGGCCTTGCCTTTATGTCCGGCAATGTCGTCGATGATCGCCTGAAGGACATCCATCGGAGCTTCGATGAAGTCGGCCAAGGTCACAATCTGGATGCGTGCACGCGCCTCGGGGGACCGCAGGATCTTGAGAAACTTGCTTTCGATGCGTTGCAGGCGCGCCGCCTCGGCCCTGACCTCGCTGGCTGATCGACCGGAGGCAAAGAGTGTCGCCGACCATGCCCCGGAAACAACCCAGATGCTTGCGTTTGTGTCCTTGGCCAGTGTCCAGCAGATTTCCTGACTGTCGGCAGGTCCGAACTGGAAGCAGTGGTGCTTTTCGCGGCTGTTCCAGATCAGGTTGGTCAGGAACATCTTGGCATTATAGTCCCGCAGGCGCGGATGATCGGAAAGACCACCACGATAGATTGGAACGCCACCGGCAAAATGTGCCTTGTCGCGGCCAAAGACATGACCATGCACCTCTGCCCCCGTGCGGCGTGCAAGCCAGCGCTGGAATTCCGGAAAGACATCGTCAAAGCCCTGCAGCACAGCATAGGGCGCCGCTGTGATAACATTCTGGCGGTCTGCGCTGGGGTAGCGGCTTTGCATGTAAAGCCCGGGCCGCCCCAAGGTGCGCCGCTCGACTGCCTGCGAAAAGATGCGGTCGACGGTGCCTGTGTTCGGTTCTGCTTCGACGTGGTCAGGCGGGCTGGGCCGTGGAAACGTGCTGTAGAGCACTTCGGCGTCCCGCCAGATCTTGCGAGCCACAAAACAGCGCGAGCGCTGGAGAAGCTCGAGATGGTCGTCAAAAAAGATATGGGGTTTGCCTTGGTGATCGAACTTGGCAAGCGTGAGTGACCTGCTCTCGATCCGACGGGCATGAAGGCGGACCAGCGACTGGTAATAGCTTTCGTCCGGAATCCACACACTGCGGAAATAGCGGTCATAGGTCTTGCGGCGCGGATCATGCAGGATCGCCTCAAGCGTTTCGCGCGTCAGACACCACCACTGCGACCCCATGTGCGGCACAAGCCCTTCGGGCAAACGCCGCCGGTATCTGAAAAGTTGTTGCACCCATACCGTCAAGTCGAAAAGTCGACGGTGCTTTTTCCATGAAAACGGAAAGCGCAGCGTGAAGCGTTCGCGATCAAGACCCCCGACGGTCCAAGGAACGTCGGCAGTTGTCGCACTTTCGATGAAATCCGTATCGGGGTGACGGTCGAGATAGCTGCGCAACTCAGCAACTGGTCGCAGCGGCAAACAGGTGCCCGAGGCCAGAAACACGTGCCGGACGTCGGGAAACTCGTCCAGCATCAGCGTTGTAGCCGCTTGCGTCGCCTCGACCAATCCCCACATCCCCCATTCGCAGCGGAAACGGCGGGTAAAGCGGACGTCAGGCAGATCAGAAAGCGCTCGGACGAAATGATCATGCGACGCGGCATCCACCTTGCTGTCGATATGGATGACAACGGGACAACCGCCATTCGTCCAATGGCGCACCATCTGCTCGGCCCTGTCAAAGCCGGTGTGCACCAGCATGATCACGCCAAGGCTCATGCCCAATTTCCCTTCGACATCAGACCAAGGATCTCAAGCTGGCGCCAGTTGATGTATTGTTCGCTCCACTCGCACCAAAGGTCGGGGTCGGCCCCGTGCCGCTCAGCGTAGGTTTTGTATTCGCGTCCGCCCTGATAATGCTCGCCACGCTGGGCCTCTTCTGAGGCACGGTCGTTGAATGTGTTCAGGAACTTTGCGTGCAGCAGCACGCCAGACGTCTTTTCGCCGCCCTGCTGATCGTAGACGAGGTTCAGACCCCTCGGCAAAATCATATGGGTGGAACTGACATAGGCGTAGGGTTTGCGCCATTTCACAAAGGGTATCTTGTTCAATGCAGGCGCCTGCTTGGGCTTGCCCGCAAAGAATGCGCGGGCGCGCGGGCCGCCTTGAATCCAGAGGTTTCGCAGCAGCCCGTTGCGCCGCATGATGTAGTTGCCCGGATCAAACCAGCAGGCGGTCTTGAAGGGGTCCTCGCCTCGTTCGTAGACGGACTGCCCCACCGGACCTTTGGGATACATATCCAGCAGCATGGCCCCGAAGGAACGGACCTGCGACGCATCCAGCCAGTCCGCCAGCGCACGGATTGGGCGGGTGTCGCAGAAGGGGTAGACGAAAAACTCGTCCACATCGACGGTCAGCGCCCAATGTCCGGGCGCGTATTTGCCCTGAAGGTAAGTCAGCCAATCCATGCCGAACCGCGAATCGCCATAGGCCGCCTTGGTTGTCCAAAGCGAGACGTCGGGCTGTTGGACAACATAGGCCGCACCTTCATCGGTGCTATCGTTGTCGACCATGATGAAGTGGTTCACGCCCAGATTGCGGTAGTAGGACAGGAAATAGGGCAACCGCACGTCTTCGTTGCGAAAGACACAGAACAAGAGGATATCGCCGGGGGCAATATGCTTGGTCCGGTTGGCAACCTCTTGCAACTCGCGCCCTTTGCGGCGGGCCCGCAGACGCCACCGCTTGCGCTGCCAGCGCAGCCGATATGATGTCCAGATACCCAAGTTGCCCTACAAATCTTCCCGCGCAATTCCGCTCTGCATATCAGACCCAATCGCCCTTTGACATCAACCCGAGAGATACGAGTTTTTCCGGCCCTTCATAGCGCACCGACCCTGCGTGCCAAAGGTCGGGTCCCTGCGCGAGCCGCGCGTGATAGTCCTGATAGAGCGCGGTATTCTCAAAGTGCTGCCGCCGTTCAAGCTCTTCCGCTGACTTGTCAGCGATGATTGGCAAGAACTTGGTGTGCAGAATGGCGCCACTGACCTTGGTTTGCCCCTCCAGATCGAAGGTATCGTGCAAGTTCCGTGGCAGGATTTGGTGTGTCGAGCTGACATAGGCATAGCGCCAATGCCAGCGCACCAAGGGTGTCTTGTTCAGGGTCGGTGCGCGTTCCGGCTCTTGCGCAAAAAATACGCGTTCCCTGACGCCTCCTTGAATCCATGTGTTGCCATAATAGTGATGGATCTGGCTGCGATAGTTGTCTGCGTCGAACCAGCCCAGAACCTCTGTCGGATTCTGCCCCGCAGAATAACTGGCTTCGGTCAGAGGTCCTTTGGGGTAAAGGTCAATCATCATGGCACCAAACGACGGTATGCCTTGCGCATCAAGCCAGCGCGTCAGATCTGGCAAGCCGCGCCGTTCGCAGTCCGGATAAACAAGGAGTTCATCAGCATCGACTGTCAGACACCAGTGACCGTCGCCATAGCGCCATTGCAGCCAACCCAGCCAGTCCACTCCGAACCGTGACAGGCGATAGCTGTGATTGGTCGCCCAAAGCGAGACATCCGGCTGCTTGGCAAGGTATTCCTGCGTCCCATCGTCACTTCCGTTGTCGACGAACAGAAAATGGGTAACCCCAAGCCCGCGATAATACGCCAAAAAATGCGGCAGCCGGACGATTTCGTTGCGGACGGTCGAAAATGCCAAGATTGCTTCCGGACCGATCTGAGACGTGCGATCAACAACCAATGCGATCTCGCGGCGCTTGCGCCAGACACGGAACAGAAAGCGGCGACGTTTCCACCTCAGGCGGTAGGCGCCCCAAGGGCCGGACAAACCTTTTGCACCGGTGGCCGCCAATCCAAGCTGCCTCTACTGCGCGGCCCGTCGCACCGCGTGCATCTGTGCCAGAAAGTCAGCGAATTCGTCGCGCAGGTCATCGCGGGCCAGCGCAAATGCTACGGTCGCCTGCAGGAAGCCTGCTTTCGAGCCGCAGTCATAGCGCTGCCCGTCAAAGCGATAGCCCCAGACATCGCGGCCTGCCTGAATTTCAGCGGCAATCGCGTCTGTCAGCTGGATCTCTCCGCCCGCGCCGCGCTCCATGCTTTCGAGGTTGGCAAGCACCGTTGGTGTCAGAATATACCGGCCGATCACGACCAGATTGGATGGCGCCTGCCCCGGCGCGGGCTTTTCCACCATCCCGCGGACGCGGGCCAGCGGCCCCGTCTGCTCTGCCACGTCGAGCACACCATAGAGCGATGCCTGTTCGGGCGAGACCTCCATCGTGGCCACCATCGCGCCGCCGGTTTCCTGATAAGCCTCGACCATCTGTTTGAGACAAGGTGTTTGGCCTTCGATGACGTCGTCTGGCAACATCACCGCAAAAGGCTCGTCGCCGATGAGCTTGCGTGCGCAGGCAACCGCGTGACCCAAGCCCAGCGCTTTATGCTGACGCAGATAGGCAATCGTGCCGCTTTCCATGTTCGTCGCGCGCAGGATGTCCAACAGTTCAGATTTGCCAGCGCGTTCCAGCTCTGCCTCAAGGTCGGGAGAGACGTCAAAATAGTCTTCCAGTGCCGACTTGCCGCGGGCTGTGACAAAGATGAAATCTTCGATTCCGGCTGCGCGCGCTTCATCAATGGCATATTGGATGAGCGGCCGATCAACCAACGTCATGATTTCTTTCGGAACCGATTTGGTTGCAGGCAGAAAGCGTGTCCCCAATCCGGCAACCGGAAAAATGGCCTTGGTGACTTTTCTATTCATTGATGCGCCTTCTGAATTAAATGCATCCGCTCTTCATCCTTAACGCACTACTCGGCCGACATTAAGACGTGATGAAAGAATAACTATGGCAAAATCGGGTCGCGACCTGCCGTAACCTACAATTGTCCCATTTCGGCAAGCATTGCCTCAATCCGCGGCACATCTTCAGGATTGTTCAATTCCCAGAACTGCCGCCCGCGCGCAGCAACCTCGACGCAAAGCATCGGGATGCCGCGTTCCAGAAACCGTAGCTGTTCCAAACCTTCCAGTTGCTCCAACGGCCCCGCTTGCCACATGGGATAGGCCTGCAGCGCCTCGGGCCTGTATGCATAGACGCCTACGTGATGAAAGACCGGCGTTTCGTCGTTATCTTCAAACGCCTTACCGGTGTAGGGGATCACCTCTTTGGAGAAATAGAGCGCGTTATGATCGGTGCCGAAGACAGCAGTTGTGCCGCCAACGCGCCCGTCCCGGCGGTCTTGCAGAAACCCGTTGAGCGCCCTGCCATCGGTCTTCAGGACCGGCGTGGCAACCTGCGACTGCGGGCTGGCACGCAAGCCTGCAACAAGGTCTTCCACGAACCAGGCCGGTGTCAGCGGTGCATCGCCTTGCAGATTGACCACGATCTCAAAGTCTTGCCCAAGATTGGCATAGGTCTCGGCGCAGCGCTCGGTGCCGTTTGCGCAGGATGTCGATGTCATCACGACCTCTGCGCCGAATGCTCTGGCTGCATCAGCGATCCGGTCATCATCTGTCGCAACGACGACCCGGTCCACACCGTTGACAGAGACCGCCGCTTCCCATGACCGCTGGATCAGGGTTTTTGCGGTCCCGTCAGCACCCCGCAAAGACACCAGCGGCTTGCCCGGATAACGGGTCGAGGCATAACGGGCAGGGATCGCTATCAGGACAGACATCAATCTTCCTTCAAAGTGACGCCCGGAGCATAGGCGATGAAGAAGGGGTTTTCAAAACCGGACTTGCCGTAGGTCAGCGGAGTATGATCATCAAACCGGACAACCTCGCCGCCGGCACCACGCAAGACGGCATGGCCTGCTGCGGTGTCCCACTCCATCGTCCGGCCCAGACGGGGGTAGAGATCGGCCTCTCCGGTGGCGACCAGACAGAACTTCAGCGACGATCCCGCGCTCTTCATATCGGCAATAGTGTAGCGCCCGATATAATCATCCGTGGCCTGATCGCGGTGCGACTTGGACGCAACGACCATCAGCGCGCTGTTGTCGGGATGTGAAACGGCAATCGGCTGGATGGGGCCGTCGATGTCCTTTTCAAACGGGCCTGCCTCTTCGACGGACTGACCGTTCTGGTCGGTATAGAACAGGCGACCCCTCGCGGGCGCATAGACCACCCCACGGAGGGGCTCGCCATCGACGACATATGCGATGTTGACCGTGAAATCACCGCGCCGCTTGATGAATTCCTTTGTGCCGTCCAGCGGATCGACGATCAGGAACGTGCGCACAGTCTGACCGTGCGAGCCAGCTTGTTCTTCGGTGACGAGTGGAACATCAGGAAAGGTATCCCGCAGCCCGGCAGAGATGATGGCATCGGCCGCGATGTCCGCTGCGGTGACGGGACTGTCATCGCCCTTTGCACGGACGTCAAAGTCGTCTGCCGCATAGATTTCCATGATTTTGTCCCCCGCCTCGAGGGCAAGACGGCGCATTGTGCGGGTCAGAAGGGTATAGTCCATATGACAAGACCTTGAGTTGATCAGTGCTGCGGGCTCGCTTATGGTCGCTTGATAGGAAATCAGCAAGGTTGTCGTCCGATAGTCGGCGCATAACCCGAGGCACCGCCGAAATGTTCCAGACAAACCGCGTCTACCGCAACAACGTCAGCAGCTTCTTCGGCATTGTGTCGGTGATCTACTACACGATGGTGCAGAACATCCGGGGCGGCCATCGCAATGCCGTCATCGGTATCGCGCTGATGATCATGCGCAGCCTGATCATGGTCGGTGTCTTCTATGCGATGTTTGTACTGATCGGTGTCCGGTCATCCCCGATCCGCGGTGATTTCATTCTCTACATCATGAGCGGCATCTTTCTGTACATGACGCACATCATGACCGTGCGGCAGCTTGCACGGGCGATCAGTCCGAATGAACCAACGTTGCTGCATGGGCCGATGAATACGGTCATCGCATTCTTTGCCAGCGTTCTGAGCATGCTCTACCAACAGACGGTCGCGATCGTGATGATGCTCTTGCTCTATCACTTGCTGATCAACCCGATCACAATTGACATGCCGGTGCATGCATATGGAATGCTACTGATCGCCTGGGGCAGTGGCTGTGCGGTCGGATTGATCTTTGGCGTCCTGACGCCTTGGTTCCCCAACGCAATCCCGCTGATCATGACCTTCTACATTCGCGCAAACATGATGGCGTCGGGCAAGATGTTTCTGGCGAATTCGCTTCCAGCCTCAATGGTGGCCCTGTTTGACTGGAATCCGCTGTTCCATGCGATCGACCAGGCGCGTGGATTTGTCTTCCTGCACTACACTCCGATGAACTCGGAAGTTTTCTATCCGGTGGTCCTGACGCTGGCGCTTTTGCTCATCGGCCTGATGGCTGAATTCTTCAGCCGCCAGCATGCTTCGGTGAGCTGGTTCGCAGGGCGATAATTCACATTCGATTAACGATTTGCGCCGCACCGGCTGAGATCAGCATCCGGGGCCGAAGAATCCGCTGATTTTCCCGCTTCCGCTACGGTGTGAGCGGTTGCAGCACCCAAAACCCAACCCTATATACGCCAAGATCGAAGTTTCGGGCATCCTGCCGGTTGCTTCACTATGAAACTGGCGCGGGTGCCGAAAGCGGGTTCGCGCTGCTCAAACCGCCTAAAGTAGAGGGATTTGAAAAATGGCCAAAG
>CAZOMZ010000021.1:0-15850 GCA_964581065.1 uncultured Loktanella sp.
AACATCGAATTCGGGTTGAAGGTCAGCGGATCAAGGAAATCATCATCAACCCGGCGATAAATCACATCAATCCGCTTGTAGCCGCGCGTTGTGCGCATGGCGATATGGCCGTCGACCACACGCAGGTCATGGCCCTCGACCAGCTCCACGCCCATCTGATCTGCCAGAAAGCTGTGCTCGTAATAGGCCGAGTTATGAATACCCGGCGTCAGAACCGCGACGGTCGGCTTACCTTCGCAAGAGCGCGGCGCAGTTGCAGCAAGCGACCGGCGCAGTGCTTTGGGATAATCACTGACCCGCTGGACTTTGATCTTGCTGAAAAGCTCGGGGAACATCTGCAACATCGTTTCGCGGTTCTCGAGCATATAGCTCACACCCGACGGCGTTCGGGCGTTGTCTTCCAGTACGTAGAACTCATCCTCGCCGGTGCGGACAATATCTGTGCCGACGATATGCGTGTAGACATCGCCGGGCGGGATGAACCCGATCATCTGCGGCAGGAAAGCCTCGTTCTGGGCGATCAATTCGATCGGGACAACACCGGCCTTCAGGATTTCCTGGCGGTTATAGATATCATGCAGAAACGCATTGATCGCGCGAACGCGCTGGTCAATGCCTTTGGCAAGCTTTGACCATTCGGCATTCGACAGGATGCGCGGCACCAGATCGAAAGGGATCAGCCGTTCCTCCGCGTCCGCCTGCCCGTACACGTTGAACGTAATACCTGTCCGCCGAAAGAAAGCCTCGGCTTCCTGTGCCTTGCTATGAAGCCGGCTGGTATCCTGTGTTTGAAACCAATTGTCATAAGCCGCGTATGGCGGGCGGGCGCCGGCGGCTGACGACATCTCATCAAAAAAGCGCATGTCTTTTGTCATGTCGCGAGCCTAACGGCTGAGTGGCCGACTGCAACTCGATAACGTGACAGCCCCCGATATCGACGCACCGCTCGTGAGCATTTGCACAAAATACAGGCGCTAGCGTGCAACAACCAGTTCAGCCTTCAATCCACCCAAGGCGTCGCTTTCGCCAAGCCGCAATACGCCACCATGACTGCGGGCAATATCCGCAACGATTGATAGGCCCAGACCGACGCCGCTGCCCTGATCCTGATTGCGCGCCGGATCAAGGCGGACAAAGGGGCTCAGCGCCTCCTCGCGGCGCTCGGGCGGAATGCCGGGGCCATCGTCTTCGACACAGAAACGCACCGTGCGGTCCGTGACGGTCACGCCGATGCGCGCCTGAGACCCATAGCGCAGCGCATTGCCGATCAGATTGTCCAGCGCGCGGCGGATCGCCAGCGGACGCAGGCTCACCGGTTCGTCCGGACCGTCAATCTCGGCCAATGACACATGCTGGCCCATACGCTCGGCATCCGTCAGGACCTGATCGATTATTGCGCGCGGTCTGACCATCTCGGCAGCGTCACCGGCATCGCTGCGGGCAAAGTCCAGAAATGCATCCAGCAGCCGCTCCATATCATCGACATCGCGCAACAATGGCCCTGCCTCGTCGCTCTCCAACAGGGACAGACCCAACCGCATCCGCGTAAGTGGCGACCGCAGATCATGGCTCACCCCCGACAGCATCATGGTGCGGCTTTGCGCCTGACGTTCCAGCCGGTTGCGCATGTCCAGAAAGGCGGTTCCGGCAGCACGCACCTCGACCGCACCTGTGGGGGTAAAGGGCGTGATCCTACCCTTGCCATAGTCGGCCGCGGCACGCGCCATCCGTTTGATCGGGCGCAGCTGGTTGCGCAAAAAGAAATAGGCGACGGCAGTCATGATCGCCCCGAAAAATACCATGATCACAATCAACTGATGCGGGTTTGACGCCGAGACGCGTTGTCGCGCGAACTCCATCCGCAGGACGCCGTGGCGGGTGTCTGCCCACAGGACAACACGGCGGCGGTCAGCCAGCGAGACGGCGACGATCTCGGGAAGACCTTCGCGCAGAGTGGCAATAACCCTGTTTCCTGTCAGATCCTCCAGCGGCTTGATGTCCTGCGGCACAACATCCGCGGCGGGCAGCGTCGCAATGATCTCAAGCGGCGTGGCAAGCTCGCTGACCGCCTCCAAGGCCTCTGGCAAGGTTGCAGCCGCCTCGGCCGTTTCGACAAGAAAGCGCAGCTCGATATTGGTCGCCCTTGTCATCAGCTGTGTGACACCGTCAAAGTGACGTTGAATGAAGACAACCGAGACAAGCAGTTGCAGGAACACAACCGGCATCACCAGAATCAGGGCCGCACGGGCGTAGATGCCGCGTGGCATATAGTTTTTGAGCCATCCGAACATGCCCGCAGGCTAGCGGCTGTGGGGGCTGTGGCAAAGCGGTCTTTGCATCAGTGACGCAGGATCCCGCCCCCGCCCATGGAACGGCTGTCACCCTCGCGCCCGGGATCGTGCGCGTGATTGCGCCGAACCCGTCTCCCATGACCTATTGGGGCACAAACAGTTTCGTTCTGGGCGAAGACAGACTGGTCGTGATTGACCCCGGTCCGGCCATCCCGGCCCATCTTGACGCGCTGCTTTCGACGATTGCAGGGCGGTCGGTCACGCATATTCTTGTGACCCACAGCCATCTGGATCATTCACCCTTGGCGCGGCCTTTGGCCGAAGCCACGGGTGCACCGGTCTGTGCTTTTGGCCCAAGCAGCGCAGGCCGCAGCGCCGTCATGCAGTCCCTCGCTGCTGCAGGGCTGATGGGAGGCGGCGAAGGTATAGATGCCGCCTTTCAGCCCGATGCCACCTTACAGGACGGCGACCAGTTCGAAACCGGTGCCGGTGTTGTCACTGCCCTGCACACACCGGGGCACATCGGGAACCATCTGTGTTTTGAATGGGGTGATGCGCTTTTCTGCGGTGATCACGTGATGGGCTGGGCCAGTTCGCTCGTCTCGCCACCGGATGGCGATCTGGGGGATTTTCTGGCCTCGACCCATCGATTGACGGCATCAAAAGCCCAACGCTTTTACCCAGCCCATGGGGCAGAGATCACCGATCCGCGCGCGCGGCTGCGCTGGTTGATCGACCACCGGATGTCACGGTCGCGCGAAATACTCGCCGCATTGGAGGCCGGCCCTGCCAACGCGGCAGAACTCACTGCTCAAATCTATCAGGCGACCCCCAAAGCCCTTTGGCCGGCGGCCGAAAGAAACGTCCTCGCCCACCTTTTGCACCTCAGCGATACAGGACAACTGCGGCCCGTCGGAGAATTGCACAAGGACGCAGTCTTCCGGCGCGACGCGGGTTTTTGACCCTACAGAAAAACTTTCGCAAATTCGCGCCAAAAGCCTCTGGACGGCATGGAATCGCGTTGCTATACGACGCCCCGTGTTCCGACGTAGCTCAGCGGTAGAGCAGTTGACTGTTAATCAATTGGTCGTAGGTTCGATCCCTACCGTCGGAGCCAAAAATTCTTCTTTTGGCATGACATTCTTTGTTCGCATCAGGTTGTGACCTGACTGCGCCGTTCTGGCGTGGCGAGATCATGCGCCACCTGCGACTGCCGTCTCAGAAATCTTCCCAAAAGTCGGCTTTTGCCGCTGTTGCCGCCTGACCTGAAACAACAGGGCGCGCAAGAGGTTTGACCCTGTCTTCTACCCCCAATTGCAGCGCAACGGGGCTGAAGTCTTCGGACTTTGCGTCTGCCGCAAATGCGGCCAGTTCGTTGCCGCCTGCGTTGCCCAATTTGAAGCGGTCGACCAGATCTGCCAATTCGCCCGAGTCGCCTTTCAGGGCATGACTGTTGGCGGTCGCTTCTTCCACCATCGCCGCGTTCTGCTGTGTCACCTTGTCAAGCTGGGTGACGCCGATATTGATCTCGCCAAGTCCGATTGACTGTTCTTCGGCGCCTGATGCGATATCCGCAATCAGATCAGAGATGTGACTGATATGCGCTGCAATCTTGGTCAGCACCCCTCCGGCCTGGCCGACCAGATCGACGCCATCCTGTACCTGATGTGCACTTTGGCCGATCAATTGCTTGATCTGCTTGGCAGCGTCCGAAGATCGCTGTGCCAGTGCACGAACCTCGGAAGCGACAACGGCAAAGCCGCGCCCCGCTTCGCCGGCCCGTGCGGCCTCAACCCCGGCATTCAGGGCCAGGAGATTGGTCTGGAAGGCGATATCATCGATGACACCGATGATCTTCGAGATTTCGTCAGACGAGCCCGCAATCGCATGCATCGCCTGCACAGCGCTTTCCACGACCGGGCGGCTTTCGTCGGCATCCTGCCGCGCATCTGTCACAACGCCTGCAACCTCTTTGGCACCAGACGCGGCCGAACGGACGCTTGCAGTCATTTCGTCCAATGCTGCGGCCGTTTGCTCAAGCGTCGCAGCCTGGCTTTCGGTGCGGCGGGACAGATCATCGGCCGCACCCGACATATCATCGGCCCTGCGCCGGATTTCGCTTGCACGTTCACGCAACGCGCCAAGTGTTGCATTCAGTTTGTCGACGGTCTCATTGAAATCCTGACGTAATTGGTCGTAGTCACCTGCGAACGGCGTGGTGATCTTATGGGTCAGATCGCCGCGTGACAGCTGGCCAAGAGCAAGGCTCAGTCTTTCGACGATCCGTTTCTGTTCTTCCTGCTCGGCCTTGCGGGCCTCCTGTGCAGCGTCTGAGTCGCGCAGTTTGTTGCGGAAGGCGAGCAAGGCATTGGCCAGCGTTCCGATTTCATCGCGGCGGCCCTGCTCATCGAGCGTGATGTCATAGTGCTTTTCGGACACCTTGCGCATTGCCTCACCAAGACGGCCCAAGGGCAGCACAAAGGCGCGTGCGGTCCACCAACCGATTGCAATGCTGATAGCAGCTACAAGTGCGGTCACTGCAATCATCTTGTTGCGCACCAGTATGACCGGCGCGTTCACTTCTGCCTGCGCAATCTCGCCAACGACGCCCCATTGTTTGTCAAAGACCTGCAATGGAACACCCATCGCAAAAATCGGTGTGCCAGAGAGATTGGCGCCCGCCATCAGATCCGCGCCATCTGCCCGCAAGGACATACGGACCTGTTCCAGCTCCGAGAGGTCTTCAAGCAACGCATACCCCCCTTCAAACCGCGCGGCACTGCGCGTGCGCCCGTCGGGACCAACGACATAAAGTTCCCCTGTTTCCCCCAGACCGAGCGGGTTGTTGACAACGGCAGCAATCTGCGTGGCCGGCAATTGGATTGCGACAACTCCTGTTGTGTCACCTTTTTCGTCCACAATCGGCGTCGCCAGGAACGATGCCGCAGCCCCATCACTGGGATCGTAGGGTGCAAAATCCGCAAAATAGATCTGACCCGACAGCCCGTCGCGCGCACGCAGATAAGCCTGCCCCAGACCACTGTCCGCATGCGGCCCCGACACAAAGTTCGTCGCAAAGTCGGGTTCCTTGGCGACCGTGTACATCAGATCGCCTTCAAGATTGAAGATAAAGAAATCATAGTAGCCGGCAGTCTGCATGATCTGGCGGAAATGCGGATGAAACCTTGCGTGCTGGAAATGGTAGGGAATCGCTTCTGGTGGTTGATCCAGCAGATCGCGCGCGCCTTTGGGATTGGGGTTGTTGGTGATGTAGGCCTCTTGCAATGCGGGCCCGTCTGTCATCACCCTGTAGGAGCTGGAAAAACCGCTTGCCGCCGCAACCACCGTCGGATCACGACCCAGGGCGGCAACGTCCGAGCCCAACCGTTCGAACCAGACGGAAATAGCCTCTGCCCGGCTCTGGGTGATGAGTTCAAAACTTTTCTCTGTCTCCGACCGGATATTGCGCGAAAAATCCTGATAGCCGACCACAGCAATCGAAAGACTGGCTGCAATGCATAGCGCAACAATAATGGCGGGAAGCTTGCGGGATATGGGAAGCGCGGACAAAAACTGCATGTCGACCTCGTGACCTTTGGGACCGGCCACGCTTCTGCCGCACGAGCATTTAAGATCAGCTTAAGCTGCGGAGAATTCCTGCTGTAACCCGGCAATCACTGGTCCGAACGGTCTATGCGGTCTCTTGTAGCAGCTGTTGCGCCTGCGCGAGGCGGGTGCGCGCTGCAACCCCGTCTCCGTCTTTCGCGGCCGTCTGCGCTGCGATCAGTTCGGCCCGCAGATCAGACAGGCCCACAACAGCGGCAAGCCCGGCAAGCTGGTGGATGCGTGCCACCTGATCGGCGGCAGACCCTTGTGCCTTGCCATCTACCAACTGTGCGAGCTCCCGCGCGATCTCGTCGCGCGCACGCTTTGTGATCCGCGCTGCCTCTGGCGCACCAAGGGTGTCAACCAGTTCGGTCCGCGCCTGATCGGTTTGGGGTGCCGTCAGTTTCGCCGCCAACTTGGGAGTGCGCGCATTGCGCATACTGCGGGTCAGCGCGTCACTGAGCACCGCTTTGCTGATCGGCTTGACGACAACTTCGGCCATCCCGGCCTCAATGAACTGGGATACATCGTCCGGCAGGACATGCGCCGTCATTGCAACAATCGGCGTTGAGGCATTCGCGCTAGCCTGCTTGCGGATTTTCGTCGCGGCCTCAAGCCCGTTCATGCGCGGCATGCTGATATCCATCAGGATCAGATCAAACGCGCGGGCTCCGGCCAGCTCTAACGCGGCTGCCCCATCTTGCGCCTCGGTCACACGGCAGCCCAGAGACCCCAGCATCTCACGGGCGACAAGGCGATTGATCTGGTTATCCTCGACAAGCAGCACCTCGAGATCGTGCTGTGCATTGGCCTTTTTCGCGGCAGTCGTTTCCGGCGCGTCCCCATGAGCAACATCTCCGGCGCCACGCTTGGGCAGCGGCAGGCGCACCCAGAACACGCTCCCTTCACCTGGCTCGCTTTCGACCCCGATCTCGCCCTGCATCATCGTGCTCAGGCGGCGGGCGATAGCAAGACCCAGACCGCTGCCTTCGACATTGCGCGCATAGCTGGCGTCGAGCGTGACAAACTCGGAAAACACCCGCTCAAAGTCATCGGCGGCGATGCCGATCCCTGTGTCGGCGACACGGAATTCAACCTCGTCGCTGTCTGGCATGCGCTCAATCTCGACGGTGATATCGCCGTTTTCGGTGAACTTGATCGCGTTTCCGATCAGGTTTGTAAGAATCTGTTCAAGGCTGTCGGCATCCCCCCAGCAGATCCCCACATCCGGTGTCAGGACATTCAGTCCCAAGGCATTACCACGCGCGATGGCCTGCCCTTCCAGCGAGCGGATCACATTGGACACCACGACGCAGGGGGCGAATTCCCGTTTTTGCGTCTCAAGACTGCCAGCGTCGATCTTCGAAATATCCAGCACCGCATTCACATGGCGCAAAAGCATGTTGCCCGAGGTCTGCATTGCGTCAAGAAACCGGCGCTGTCTGGTATCGAGGTCCGAGTCTGCCAGAATTTCGAGACTGCCCATGATCCCGTTAATGGGCGTGCGCATCTCATGGCTCATGACGGCCAAGAGGTCCGACTTGGCCCTCTCGCCGGCCAACGCCCTGTCGCGGGCATCGACCAGCTCCTGCTCGGCGGCAACCCGGTTCGAGATATCACGCATGAAGGACACGAATATCTCGCCATCCGGGCTGCTGGCCGTCGCGGTCGCAACCTCAACCGGAAAGCGGCGGCCTGATTTGCCGCGCGCCTGCATCTGGACGATCCCCGGTCCGGCCAGCCAGGTCCTGGGATGCTGCCCGTTTACGCCGCCATCCTTGGCGGCGCCGGTTGTTTGTGAAGGCAAAATCAATGTGGTTACAGGGCGCCCGATGGCTTCCGTTTTGGTGTAGCCAAAGATTGCTTCTGCGGCACCGTTGTAATCAAGCAAACGCCCGTTCCGATCCATCACAACAACAGCGTCGATCGCCGTTTCGACAACGGCCCGCAAACGATCTTCGGCCGCCGCACTTTCGGCGCGCGCACGGCGCGTCTGCAACAGCTGGACAAGAAGCGTCGCAAGAACGATCAAGACGAGTGCAACCAGTGCCGTCGCAAAAATCGCAAGATCAAAGAGCACAGCTGCAAGGTCTTGCCTGCGATTAACCGCAAGTTGCGAAAAGTCCTGCACGCCATAGAGCGACACGAACCGCAGCGCCGCTGCCACGTCTTCGGTGCGGTTGATCAAAGGCAGCAATTCCGCAATCAGCGCAGCATCGCTTCCGTCAATCACGGGGATCATGCCATCAAGCGTCTCTCGGACGGCCATAATCGCATCATTGACCTCGGGCGTTGCCCGCATCGTCGCAAAGACCTCACCTTTCGCAAGGACATTCATCCGAGAATAGAGAATGTCGAACCTTCTGCGCACTTCCGGCAGGGCCGTCGTTCCCTTTATCGCATAGGCATCAAGAAGCGCGCCACGCAACTTGAGAACCTCGACTTCGGACTGCGACAATGCCCATTGGCTGCTTTCGGCATTTGCAACGGCCAGATTGTCGATTTCCTTGCGGGCATCAAACCCGACCTGCCAGACACCGACAGCTGAAACCACCAAGCCAATGAAGACAAATGCACCGACAATCGTCCTGAAGTGGAGCCAATATGTGCGAGTGCCGAGATTCCGGTCCTGCCCCAGATACCCCAATGCTACTCGGTCCTGAATTCGATCCGGTGCAACTGCCAGATACTACGCGAGTGCACGATCTCACTTTGGAAATCCGCATTCGCGTCGTAGGGGTAGACAATCCAAAGCGGCCCCTTGTCACGCACCGGCATTTCCTTGCCATTGCGCAGATAGGCAATCATGGGACCATCTTGCAGTGCGTCTGCGACAGGGAACTCGATCGCATAGTCATTGATGGCAGCCGCCACCATGATGCCGTCCGACACTCCCAGAAACGCCAGAAACTGGTTTAATGGGACGCCAGTGAAGACTTGCAACCCGTCGGTCCAGATGGTTGTTGTAGAAAAACTTTCTTCGCCAATCTCGCTAAGATCAGCAATCGAAAACGTATGGTCTTCAGCAAGGCCCGAAACTGTCAGGACGATACCCGGGCCGCCATCATCCGCTTGCGCGAAAGTGGCAAACAACGTGACGGTCAAAGCGCCAATCAGCCGCATCAAATAAGTCATCACTACTTGCTAGCCCCCTTCAACACTCAGCCATTTCTGCGCTCACAATTGTAACCACAGGCGCAAAACACACAACACAACAGATTGAGTGGGAAAAACCACAGATTTGCAAAAGAAATCGCTTTTTCCGGAAAGAAATTTGACTGAAGTGCTTGATGCGAGGCAATATCGGTCCAAATTCAATTGCTAAATTTATTACTGTTCATTTCACGTTAATAGCCGCAGGATGCATACGAGTTGCCAATTCCGTCACTAATCTTTGTCGGCTTGTATTAATATGACGACACGTATTCTTCTTGCAGATGACCATGACCTCGTCCGAGAGACCCTTGCCATGTTCATGCAGGCCGAGGGTGGTTTCGAGGTCACAAACGCCAACAGCGTGGATGCCGCCCTTGCCGAAATCGGTGCACAAGCGCCGTTTGATCTGGTGCTGCTGGACTACAACATGCCGGGAATGAATGGTCTTGAAGGACTGGAGCGTGTGATCACGGCCTGCGCCGGCAAGCCGGTCGCCCTGCTTTCGGGCGATGCCTCTGCAACGGTTGTTGATCAGGCCATTGCCGCGGGCGCGGCTGGCTTTGTGCCAAAGACACTTGGCGCGAAATCCATGATGAGCGCCATAAAATTCATGATGACCGGCGAGGTCTATGTGCCGTTCAACTACGTGCAGCAGACCACAACGATAGCCATACCCGGACTGACCGAACGTGAAACCCAGGTCTTGCGTTGTCTGGCTGAGGGGATGGCGAACAAGGAAATCGCCCGACAGCTTGAATTGCAGGAAGTCACAATCAAGCTTCACGTCAAAACGCTCTCGCGCAAGCTCGGCGCCAAGAACCGCACCCATGCCGCCATGATCGCGCGGGACAGAAATCTTCTCTGACGCGCAATTTCGCACACATTCACAACTTTAAGTGTATAGATGGGCCATGCAGCGGCCCCTTACTTGTTTCAAAGCCTATGACGTCCGGGGACAGATCGGCACCAATCTCGACACCGACATTGTGCGGCGCATCGGTCGGGCGTTTGTCAGTGTCACAGGTGCAAGCCGGATCGTCGTTGGCCATGACTGCCGACAAACAAGTCTCAGCTTCAAGGATGCTCTGGCTGACGGTCTGGCTTCGGAGGGTGCGGATGTTGTTGACCTGGGGCAATGCGGAACCGAAGAGGTTTACTTTGCCACAACGCACCTAGAGGCGAGCGGCGGGATCATCGTAACCGCCTCGCATAACCCGATCGGCGATAACGGGCTGAAGTTTGTGGGACCACAAAGCGCACCCCTGCCCCAAGCGACGTTTGAAGCAATCGCCTCGGTCGCCTCAAACCTGCCAGAAGCGCGCACCGCACTTCGCGGGAAGATCACCCGACGCGATACGCGAACCGCTTATGCCGCCCATCTGTGTGGCTTGATTGACCCGAAACGCTTGCCCCACTGTCGGATCGTCGTGAACGCGGGCAATGGCGTTGCAGGCGCAGCCTTTGACGCTATCGCTGACCGGCTTGCTGCGCTGGGCGCGCCGCTTGATCCAGTCCGTGTCCAGTTTGACCCCGACGGTCGCTTTCCCAAAGGCATCCCCAACCCGCTTCTGCCGGAAAACCGCGCCGCCACGACCAATACAGTCATTGAACAAAAGGCCGATCTTGGCATTGCATGGGACGCCGACTTTGACCGCTGCTTTTTCTTTGATCACAGCGGCGCCTTCGTGCCCGGTGAATACGTAGTGGCGCTGCTCGCAACTGCCTGCCTGCACGACGAAACGGCTGCGACAATCGTCCACGACCCGCGCGTGTTCTGGTGCACGCAATCCCAGGTCCACGCCCACGGGGGGCGGGCACATGTGGCCAAGACCGGACATGCCAATATCAAGCGGGCCATGCGCGCAACCGGGGCCGCCTACGGAGGCGAGATGTCCGCGCACCACTATTTCCGCGATTTCATGTGTTGCGACAGCGGGATGCTGCCGTGGCTCAAGGTTTTGGAGTTGATGGGCCGATCGGGTCAGAGCCTTGCCGGACTTGTCGCCGGAATGCGGCAGGCACATCCGTCCTCTGGCGAGTTGAACTTCCGCCTGCACGATCCGCTCGCCTCGCAACAGCGGGTTTTTGATGCTTATCGGGATGCAGCCAAGTCATACGACCACTTTGACGGGCTGAGCATGGAGTTTGAGAATTGGCGCTTTAACCTGCGCGCCTCATCAACAGAACCGGTGCTGCGCCTGAACGTCGAGACACGCGGCGACCACAAGCTGTTGGCACAGCAGACAGCTACGCTGGTTGCGTTGATCGAGCGGTAGCGAAAAGAAGGGGCTGGCGGACAGACAGGGATTCGAACCCTGGAGACGGTCTCCCGCCTACACACTTTCCAGGCGTGCGCCTTCGACCACTCGGCCACCTGTCCGTGGGCGCGGTTTAGCCCTTTCACGATGCGGATTGCAAGACCCTCGGGTGACAATTTTCCCTTGGCGCCGTGTCGTTGCGGCCACGCCCAAGCGACCAAGCGTCAACGGTTCGGCCGTGGTGCCGGCGGAGGTTTGTTGCCGACGGGCTGTCGGGCGAAAAAGGTCACGTCTTCTGTGAAATACTGGAAACTGTCCGCGTTATCGACCGCCAGATCGGGTTCGCTCATTGCCATCAGGGCGCATTCAGTGCGCGAATAGCAATGGTCCTCGGTGCCGGCCACATGCAGGAAATGCGACAGCTCATGCACGATCGTTCCTTCACGGGTACCAAAATCGCTGCGACGTGCGCCGGGGCGCAGGGCCTCGAGCGACGGCAGATCAAAGAAACTGGGGCAAAGATGCAAATGATAGGGTCGGTCCGAATAGACAAAGGCATACTCGCCCGAAGCACAGCCATCCGGTTCAATCTGATCGCATTGCACAGTCACACCGCCGCGCCTGATCGCCGCGACGATCCCCTTCAGACCGGACCGGACTTTCTCTGCGTTGCCGACCGAATAGGTCCCGAACCAGCGCTGATAGTCGCTTGTGTCACCCACCGCAGCAGCGGCTTTGACGGTCAGCTCTTTTGCGGCATCCAGTGAGTGTTCGATTTCGCGCGTTTCCGCGACAGTGCAGTTGCGGAAGTTTTCGGCTTTCGCTTGCGATGCGGTGGCCATCAGCATGGCAATCAGGAGAACAGTGGCGCGCATTCCCTACTCCAGATGCAGATAGACGCGCCGGTTCTGGCGGCCCTTCTTTTCTATCTTGCCGATCCGGACGCGGCCAATTTCCGAGGTATTGGCGACATGCGTTCCCCCGCATGGCTGCAAATCGGCCGTTTCGGCGCCGACACCGATCCGCACCAGCCTGATCCGCCCCGACCCGCGCGGTGGCTGGACGGACATCGTCTTGACCAGATCAGGCTGCGCATCAAGTTCCGCATCCGTGATCCATTCTTCCGTGACGTCCATATTGCAGGCGATGAGGCGGTTCAGGTCCTCTTCCAGCGCGTCCTTGTTTTCGGGTGCTTCTGGCATATCGAAGTCAAGACGGCCCTTCTCGGTTGCGATCGCACCACCAGAGACCGGCAAGGGGATTACGACGGACAACAGATGCAGCGCAGTGTGCACCCGCATGTGGCGGTAGCGGCGATCCCAGTTGATCACTTGGGTGACCTCTTGGCCCACTTTCGGCAGGCTGGCCGGTTCGGCGGGGATCAGAATGACCTGATCACCGTCACCTTTGACCGCTGTTGCGATTTCAAGCTCTTGTGTGCCCCAGCGCAGCCAGCCGCTATCGCCCGGCTGACCGCCTGAAGTGGGGTAGAACAGCGCGCCATCCAGAACGATCCCGCCTTCGTCCGTCAAAACCTCGACCTTGCCCATAGCTTCGCGTGCGTATGCATCCTTGCGGAACAGCATTTCGGTCATCGGCATTCTATCCTTTCAGAACTTCGGGGTTCCGCAGCCAGATATCGCGCTGCGCAAACGGGATCTCGATTCCAGCTTCGGCGAACTTTTTGGCGATTTCGTGGTTCAGTTCGGACTTTGTGACGAGCATGTAATTCACGTCCCGCAAGATCGCCCTGATCTCGAAATCCAGCGAATCCGCGCCGAACCCCTGGAAAAGAACAGCCGGAGGCGGATCCTGCTCGACCAGAGGATGCGCCTCGGCGACGCCGCGCAGGATCTCTGTCACCTTGTCGGTATCCGTGCCATAGGCCACGCCGACAGGCACGATGATCCGTCCCACCAGATTGCCACGCGTCCAGTTGGTCACCTGACCGCTGACAAGATCAGCATTGGGGATAATCACATCACGACGGTCAAACGTCTCGATCCGCGTCGAACGCACCGAGATCGACCGGACAATCCCCATCTGCCCGCCGGCCTCGATCCAGTCACCTTCGGACACGGGTCTTTCAATCAGCAGGATGATCCCAGATACAAAATTCGAGACGATATTCTGCAGGCCAAAGCCGATGCCGACTGACAACGCGCCCGCGACAATCGCCAGATTGGACAGATCAAGCCCCGCCGTCGTGATCGCAAAGATCGACGCAAGGATGATCCCAACATAGCCGAAACCCGCCACAACCGCGTTCTGCGCGCCAAGATCCAGCCTTGTGCGCGGCAGCACCGTCCGCCGCAGCATCCCCTGCACAAAACGGGTCAGCAGATAGCCGAAAGCAAAGACAAAGACGAACATCAGGAAATCGGTCGGCGACAGCCGCGTCTCGCCGATGGCAAACCCTTCACGGAAGCGCGCCCAGAGTTCCAGCAGATCGTCGACGCGCGCCCCCCAGATCAGCGCAAAGAGAGGCGCACTGACCAGAAACAGCGTGAAGGTCACAAAAACCGGCAAGAGCGCGTAAAGTCCGCGATTGTCGCCTGCCTCGGGTGGTCGTTCCAGAAGGTCGTGGATGATGCGTTGCGTCAGGAAAAGGACAGCCATCAGCCCCAGCGAAAGGATTGTCGCCGACATCAGGTTCTCGCCCGCAACACCAAAGCCAAAGGCCGCAATCACCGGCGAGATGACGGCAACAGCCGTGCTGAACCGCCCCACCAGAAGCCGGGTGCGTCCGGCCGAGACCTCTTCTCCATCTTGGGCTGGCAAGGGTGGCGTCCGCAAAACGCGACCCAACGGCCACAGCAAGAGCCCCAGAACCAGCAAGACGGGCCAGACAGCAGCCGAAGCCGCCGCCTCGGACAACTCCATTGTGCGCAAGCCCGCACCAATCAGGACCGCCACCGCCGAGACCCAGGCGATCGCATTCACATAGAACCTTCCACGTGTGCGCGTCTCCGCGTCATAGCGCAGATAGCCGATGTCATTGCCGTGCGGGAACGTCTGGCGCGACACCCACCAGCCGAAGATCGTGCAAAAGCCCGCGACGGGTATCGCCGCGACGATGTCAGTGCCGCGCAGGCCGAAAATCCCCAAAAGCTCCAGCGCTTCGGTCAGAGCATAAAGGCCCAAGAGCGGCACGATGATCTGTGCAAATGAGACGACAAACCGATAGAGCGGCACCCAGCGTCCGCGCCATTCTGACAGCCGCGCACGCCATCCCGTCACAATGCTGCGTCCCATGCTGAGAAGCACCACGCCTACCGCAAACAACAAAAGCGCACGCGGCAGAACCTGCGACAACGATCCGTTGGCCAGACCGGCACTGATCCCGACCGAAAGCTCGGTCGCGACAACGCCGAAGAGGCTGAAGATCGCGCCGGCCGCTTCCTGTGCAGCGGCGGGGTTGAGGGGGGTCGGGCCGCGCTGGGCCAAAGCTTCGGTTTCTCTCTGCAAGGCCCGCGCGTCGAATTCACGGATCAGTCCTTCGGCACGGACATAGGACTCTTCGGCCAGTAGCCGCGGCGCAACCAGCGCGTTGCGCTGTTCGGTCAGGGCGGCACGCCGGTTCGCGACTGCTTCGGGCTCCTCTCCGCTTTCGGGCACGGGACCGAGGGCTGCGATCTGGGCATCAACCGTTGTCAGGCGACCTGCATTTGCTTCGGACTGTTCAAGGAAATAGTCGCGCCATTCGACAAGTTCGGCGCGCAGGCGGCTGATCGCGAAAAGCGATGCACCATCATTGGCCGCCAGTTCCTCGGCGCGTTGCGCGAGACGGTCAAAGGTGTCCTCCGGCGCCGCGACGGCAGGATCCTCGGCAATCTCTGGCTGGACAAGGATCTCTTGCGCAACCTCGGGCCTCTCGATGGCCTCGTTTGTCAGTTCCTGCGCAGCCGACGTCATCGGCCAGAACGCGAGCAGCGCAGCCGCAACAAGATGGCGCAGGAGAGGCTGGATCATGCGTCCTCGAATACTGTCGGCACTGTGCCTTGCGTCTCAAGCCACACAGGCACCGGCAAATCCTTCGCGCGCAGGAACGCCGGATTGAAAATCTTTGACTGATAGCGCGTGCCGTAGTCGCAAAGGATTGTCACGATGGTATGACCCGGCCCCATTTCACGTGCCAGACGCATCGCACCGGCAATGTTGATCCCCGTTGACCCGCCCATGCACAGACCTTCGTTCTGCAGCAGATCAAACACGATCGGCAATGCCTCGGCGTCAGGAATCTTGTAGGCAAAATCAGGCGTGAAACCGTCAAGGTTGGCAGTGATCCGGCCCTGCCCGATCCCTTCGGTAATGGAATCGCCCGCCGGAGGCACCTCGCCGGTAAAGAGCTTGTAAAGCCCCGACCCGTCAGGGTCAGACAACCCCACCTTGACGCCCTTGGGCTGAAGATAGGCACCCACGCCCGCGAGCGTGCCACCCGATCCGCAAGAACAGGTGAAACCGTCAATCTTGCCACCTGTCTGCTCCCAGATTTCGGGGCCGGGGGTTTCGATATGGGCCTGCCGGTTGGCAGTATTG
>CAZOMZ010000022.1:0-15831 GCA_964581065.1 uncultured Loktanella sp.
TGCGCAATCACTTGCCCATAGCAGAAGACCTCGCTGGCGATGGCGAGGCTGTTGGTGCGGGCGTGGGCGATGGCTGCAGTCGCCAGAGCATGTCCGTCTTCGAAAGTGAAGCGCGTCAAGAGGAGCTTTGCCTCTTCAACCTCTAGTTCCTCAAGTGACGGGGCTTGAGCCATTTGACCAGTTCCCTTCTTCAGCAGACCGTCTGGAAGCGCGTGACGATAGTATCAAGCACCTCGCCGGGGTCGCGTGTCCACCAGTTCGCTTTTGAGAAGATCTCGACTTCGCAAAAGCCGCCATAACCGGCAGACTCAACAGAAGACCTTATGGCCCTCAGGTCGGCAACACCGTCACCCATCATCCCTCGGTCAAGGAGCATATCGCGCGTGTTTTCCAACCAGTCGCAGAGATGGTAGCCGATGATCCTTTCGCCTGCCGCACCGCAGCTCTCGTCGAGGCGGCTGTCCCACCATGTGTGGTAAACATCCACCGCGATCCCGAGTGCCGGATGGCCGAGTTCTTCACAGATATCCAACGCATCCCGGACGCTCATCAGACAAGTTCGGTTGCCGCCGAACATCGGATTGAGCGGCTCTAGTGCGATCCGTACGCCAGCGGTTTGAGCGTGATCCAAAATCTCGGACAGCCTGTCGGCCAAGATCTTCTGCGTTTCAATCACGCCTTTTGTGCCTGGCTCGGTCCCGCCCGTAACTACTGTCAGAACGTTTGTCCCGAGTGCGGCGGCCATGTCGATGCTGGCGAGTGTTTCGCATCTCCAGTCGGCGGGTTTTTCCGACCCCACAAGATAGGGCGTGCGACAAAGGCCTGCGACCTGCATCCCCGCAGCGCGGACCCGGTTTCCGATACGGGCGGCATTGGCCCCGATCTCGCGTCGCCAGAAGACGATTCCGCCAAAGCCGCGTGCAGCGCAGGCGTCGATTAGCCGTTCTACAGGCCAACCCATGCCTTCTCCCTCAAGGTTGTGGCCCAAAGTGGCTGTGTTGAGTGCGAGCGCGGTTGTATCGCGCGTGAAATCCCGCATCAGTTGTCCACCCCATAGGTCGCCACCAACTGCCGCATGCGCGCGATGGCCAGATCAGGGTCCTGCAAGGCGCCGCAAGCGTCGGCCATTTTGAAACACGCCACAAAATGCGGCAACGAACGCATAGCCTCGGCCCCGCCGACCATCTTGAAGTGGTTTTGGTGCCCGTTCAGCCATGCCAGAAAGACAACACCTGTCTTGTAGTATTGGGTTGGTGCCTGAAAGATGTGCCGCGCAAGTGGCACTGTCGGATCGAAGATGTCGTAGAAACGGGTGGTGTCGCCTACGCCAAGAGCACTCACCGCTGCTGCTGCATGAGGGGCCAATGGATCGAAAATCCCCAGTAGGGCATGGCTGAACCCCTGCTCATCGCCTGCGATCAGTTCGGGATAGTTGAAGTCATCGCCAGTATACATTCGCACCGCGTCAGGCAGCTTGCGTCGCATCTCGATTTCCTTGCCGGCATCGAGAAGCGAAATCTTGATTCCGTCTACCTTGTGCTCATTATCAGCGATAATCCCCAAAACGGTCGGAAGTGCCTCTTCGAAACTCGCCGCGCCCCAATAGCCTTTCAGCGCAGGATCGAACATTTCGCCCAGCCAATGCAGGATGACGGGCGCATCACAGGCCGCGAGCACCTTTTCGTAAACGCGGGCATAGTCGTCAGGGCAAGTTGCGACGCGTGCCAATGCTCGGCTGGCCATCAGGATGATCCGGCCTCCTACAGCCTGAATAGCTTCGACCTGTTCTAGATAGGCATCCAGCACATCGTCGAGCGATGTCGCGTCTGCAGGGTCCAGATGGTCGGTGCCGCAACCGTTGGCCACAAGCGTATCAGGGAAGCTCTCTTTCGTGCGCCGCACCAGTTCGAGGGCGGTTGGCCAGTCCAGTCCCATCCCTCTCTGGGCTGTATCCATGGCTTCGGCCACGCCGATGCCCAATCCTGTCAGATGCGCGCGGAACGCCATGGTTGCATCCCAGTCAATGGCTGCGGGACCAGAGGGCGGATTATCGGCAAAGGGGTCGCGGACAACATGGGCTGCCGAATAGACAACGCGCGTGCTGTCGGCGGTCAGTGGTGTTGCCAGAACAGGCGTGCCGCGCAATTGGTAGTTTTCGGTTTCTAGATTGGAGATGGGCAGTTTGATGTGCATCGGTCAACTTTCAGAATCTGGGAACAAGCATGCCGGCATCGACAGAAATTACGTGTCCTGTTGTGTAGGGCAGGGCACCGGTTGCGAGCGTGGTGACACAGCCCGCAACGTCTTCGGGTTGCCCGACACGCGGCAGCAGACATAGTCCTTCTTCTGCGCGCTTTTGGTAGCTGGCGATGACGGGTGCAGTCATCGGAGTCTCGATCAGGCCGGGTTGGACGTCATAAACCAGAATGCCCTCGGGACCGAGCCGGGCGGCAAAGCAGCGTGAAGACATCGCTGCGGCAGCCTTTGACGCGCAGTATTCAGAGCGCGGGACGGCGACGGCTGTCGCGTTGGACGATGTCACATTGATGATAGCATGAACCGCTTCAGGGTCTCTTTGTCTCGCCAGAAGCCTGCGGGCAAAGGCCTGTGTCAGAAAGAAGGGTGCTTTGGCATTAACGTCCATGCAGCGATCAAAGCTCGCTTCGCTTACCTCCAGCGGATCGCCACGACTGAGCACGCCCACGCCTGCGTTATTGACCAGAGTCGTGAGTGGCCCGAGCATGTCCTCAATCTCGGCAAGGTGTGTGTCATGCTCTGTGATGTTGGAGACGTCAAAGACCGCGATCAGTGACTTTTGTCCAAGTGCCGCAATCTCTTCGCTAAGCGTGTCGAGATCGTCCCCCGCCGCGAGATCATTGAGCGCGACATCAAACTCCGCACGGGCCAGAGATAGTGCAATCGCGCGGCCGATGCCGCGTCCTGCGCCGGTGACCAAGGCGACCTGTCGTGCCATTTCAGAGCTCCTCTTTTCGATGCGCGGTCATGAAACAAGGACCGCGCGGAAATCGTTGACATTTGTGCCGGTAGGTCCCGGGCAGAACAGGTCGTCCAGCGCCTCGAACGCAGCATAGGCATTGTTGGTTTCTAGAAGAGCGTGTGGATCCAGACCCTGTGCACGCAGACGGGCGCAGGTCGTGCCGTCGATGAACGCACCCGCATTGTCTTCGCTGCCATCGATCCCGTCTGTATCAGCGGCGAGCGCTTCAATTCCTTCCAGGCCGTCTATGCGGATTGCAAGAGCAAGCAGAAACTCGGTGTTCGGACCGCCCCTGCCCGGAGAGGGACAGAGGGAAACCGTTGTTTCGCCACCAGACAACAAGATGGAGTGTGCCGCGAGAGGGTTACCGTAGATTCTGATCTGTTTGGCGATATCGCCATGGATGGCGCCGACGCATCGGGACTCTCCCTCCATGCCATCGGAGAGAATTGTGCTCGACCATCCGTTAAGCCGGGCAATTGCGCCTGCGGCAGAAAGCGATTTCTGTGCAGAGGCGATCACAGTGCATGTATTGCCAGCAAAAGCTGGATCGTCGGGCGTGGGGGAAAGTGGCGGGGATTGCTCTAGAAACGCATGCAGCCGTTGTGTCAGCTGAATCCGGTGCTGTGCGATCGCGGAGACAGCGTCATGCAAATGTCCGCTGCCGGGAAGGGTCGGACCGGATGCGACCTGAGCGGGATCATCGCCGGGTACATCGGATACGACGATTGTGTGGACCCGTGCAGGATGGGCCATAAGTGCAAGCCGGCCGCCCTTGATGGCGCTGAACTGATTGCGAATGAGGTTCAGCGCCGAGATCGGAGCACCGCTGGAAAGCAGTGCCTCGTTCAGGTGTATCTCATCCTCCAGAACCAGCGGGGCAAGAGGTGCAGGCAAGAGGGCCGATCCTCCGCCGGCGATCAGGGCAACCACAAGATCATCTGCTGTCAGACCGCCCACCATTGCCATGATACGCTTTGCGGCCTGCAAACCAGCCATATCGGGGACGGGGTGTGCGGCCTCGACGACCTCGATCTGGGCTGTTGGCACGGCATAGCCATAGCGGGTCACGACGAGCCCCTGCAGTGGGCCGCTCCACTTCGCTTCAAATGCCTTTGCGAGATGTGCCGCACCTTTGCCAGCCCCAATCACGATTGTTCTGCCCTTGGGTGGCTCTGGCATGGCCTCTGCCAGTGTCAGTTCGGGCCTTGTGGCGTCGATTGCGGCGTCGAACATAGATGTGAGAAGGGCGCGGTGTTTCATCTTGGACAACAGGTTTTCGATTCATCGCAGTCCACTTGCAACTCCGATTTCACGGCAGGCCAACTCTGTGCGGGTCGCGCTGCTTTCTGTCTGCAGTGGTGTCTGGAGGTTGCCATGGGTGCCCAAGTGAGGTTACAGAAACTTCTTGTAACTCACTTGTGAGTGAATTAGCAAGAGCAAATGAGACAGGGCTGATTTCTATAAGCTGGCAAGGGGGAAAAGATGGCAATCTATCAGCAAGGATGCTTTGACAGGTCGTTTGGCACCTTTCCGTTACAGGGTGACGTCCTGCGGAATGCCGTCATGATCGCGGCGGAGGTCGGCTACCGCGCATTTGACACCGCGCAGTGGTATGGCAACGAGGCGGACCTCGGTGCTGTTCTGCCGGACTTGGGAATTGACCGTGACGACCTTTTGATCACGACAAAGGTTCACCCCGAAAACGCGACTGAAGACCGATTTCTTGTTTCTGTCGAACAGAGCCTGCGCGACCTCAGAGTGGATCGGGTGGATGTGCTGCTGATCCACTGGCCCCCCAATGATGATCCGGTCGAGCCGCAACTGACGCTTTTGCAGGAAGCACAGCGCAAAGGTTACGCCAAGCAAATTGGCGTTTCGAACTATACGGTCAGCCAGATGAGGGCTGCGTCCGCGTATCTTGATGTGCCGCTGGTGACCAATCAGGTTGAGTTCCACCCTTTGCTTGACCAGTCACCGCTGCTGGCCGCATCGGCCGAAACAGGCATACCGCTGGCGTCATATTGTTCGGTCGCACGCGGTGAGGTCTTTCAATACCCTGTCTTTTCAGAGATCGGCGCCAGATACGGCAAGTCAGCCGCACAGATCGTGCTGCGCTGGATATTGCAGCAAGGGGTCTCGATCAACACGATGTCGACGAAACGCGCGAATATCGCCAGTAACTTCGACATCGTGGATTTTGCCCTCACACACGACGAGATGGCGCAGATCCGGGAACTGACCTCGGTGAATTACCGGATCAGCAATTCCGCTACCGTGCCCTATTGCCCGACTTGGGACACGCCCGAACCGTAACGAAATTTCCGGATTGACAGGTTTCGATTCCTCTGTAACTCTCCAGTGAGTGAATAAATGGAATCGCAGGAGATCGTTTTGCAGATTGGCTCTCTAGAAGACTGCGCAGCACAGGTTCGTGATGGTGATATCATCGCCGTCACCGGCAATGGCGGCGGCATGCTGGAGCCGGACGCGATCTTTGCCGCGATCGAGAAAAGATTTCTTGAAACCGGCCATCCACGTGACCTGACGCTGATCCACGCTCTTGGCATCGGCGACGGAAAAGAACGTGGCGTGAACCGTTTTGCGCACAAGGGCATGGTCAAGCGGGTCATCGGCGGACATTGGTCGTGGTCACCGCGGATGCAAGATCTGGCCCGCACAAATGCAATCGAGGCCTTTACGCTGCCTTCGGGGGTGATTTCTCTCCTGATGCGGGAAAGTGGCGCGCGGCGCCCCGGGTTGATCACAACTGTCGGTCTGGGGACCTGCTACGATCCGCGCCATGGCGGCGGAGCAGCAAACCATGCCGCCGCTGCTGCCGAACCACTCAGCGAGATCATCACGATCGACGGCAAAGACTACATCCGCTACCTGCCGATTAAGCCTGACATTGCCATTGTCCGCGGCACCTTCTGCGACCAAAACGGGAATATTTCATGCGCAGAGGAAAGCGGAGACCTTGATTCGAACGCTGTCGCGCTCGCCGCGAAGGGTTCCGGTGGCAAGGTGCTGGCGCAGGTCCGTGAAAAGCGCCCTTCGGGTCATTTCCACGCAAGGCTCGTGCAAGTCCCGGGGATCATGGTCGATATGATCTCTTTGGTCCCTGACCAACCCCAAACTCACGTCGGCGGGTACGAGCCCAGCCTGGCGGGTCTGCCGCGCGCCAAAATGCCGGCGCTCGGTGCCTTTGATGGAATGTCCTCCCCCAGCGGAGCCCGCGCCATCATTGCAAAGCGCGCGGCAGAAGAAATTGTGGCAGGACAATCGGTCAACTTCGGTTTTGGCATACCTGGCGGGATTGCTGCGATCCTCTCCGAGCAAGCCCGCCTTGACGATATCTGGGTCACTGTCGAGCAGGGGATCCACAACGGACAGCTTATTGACGGCGCCCTTTTTGGCGCAGCAAGTCGGCCCTGTGCGATCATGCGCTCGACCGATCAGTTCGACTATTACAGCGCGGGCGGTGCCGATATCGCCTTCCTTGGCGCGGGCGAGATTGACGCGGTGGGCAATGTTAATGTCTCTCGTCTGGGCTCGAATGTTGTCGGTCCCGGCGGTTTTGTCGATATCTCGCAAGGCGCCAAGGCAGTCGTTTTTTGTGGAACATTTGAGACAGGTGGTCTGCGCATTGAAACGCAGGACGGCAGCCTGTCCATCACGAAACCCGGCGGCATCCCGAAATTCGTCGAGTCGGTCCGCGAGATCACTTTTTCAGGCCACCTTGCAGCAAGCTCCGGAAAGCCAGTTCTTTACGTAACAGAACGTGCCGTCTTCCGGCTGACAGAGGCTGGTCTGCTGCTCACCGAAGTTGCGCCGGGGATTGATGTGCAGCACGACATTCTGGACCGGATGCAGTTCAAACCGGACGTTGCCGACGGCCTCAAACTTATGCCGCGGCATTGCTTTGCAAGTGCCGCCTCCCAGCCCAGTGCAATTTTGCCCTTTCCCACTCATGGAGCGAAGAATGCTGGATAATGTCGAACAGATCTTTGCCAGGCCAAGGGCGTTCAGGAACTACATCGGAGGTGCGTTTCGGGACGCCAGCTCGTGTGCGGTGATTGAGCGGGATAGCCCCGCGCATGGCAAGCTTGTGTCGCTCTATCCGGCATCAACCGCAAAAGATGCAGAAGATGCGATCGCCGCGGCACGCCGAAGCTTTGATACAGGGAACTGGGCCTATGCCTATGGCGGCGAGCGCGCCCGCGTCCTTCGCGAAGTGGCGCAGAAGATCCGCGAAAATGTTGAAGATCTGGCGCTGATCGAAACGCTGGAGACGTCCAAGCCGCTTTCAGTATCGCGCGGCGAGATCCTGTTTTCGGCCGAGCTTTGGGACTACGCTGCGGGTGCGGCCCGCAGCTTGCACGGTGACAGCCACAATACGCTTGGGCCGGATATGCTGGGGATGGTTCTGCGGGAACCCATCGGCGTTGTCGGGATTATCACACCGTGGAATTTTCCGCTGCTGATCCTGTCTGAGCGCCTGCCTTATGCGCTGGCGGCTGGTTGTTCGGTCGTCGTCAAGCCGAGCGAATTCACTTCGGGTACTGCCCTGATGATTGCGGAATACCTGCATGACGCAGGCCTGCCTGCCGGGGTCTGCAACATCCTTGCCGGTCACGGTGACCCGGTGGGCCAGACCATCGTCGAGAGTGATGCTGTCGACATGGTGTCATTCACGGGATCAACGCGGGTTGGCCGGATGGCGATTGCCGCCTCTGCGGGCAATATCAAGAAACTGTCGCTCGAACTGGGCGGCAAGTCACCATCGGTTGTCTTTGACGACTGCGATCTGGATGCAGCCGTTGACGGTGTCCTGAAGGCGGCGAACGTCAATATGGGCGAATGCTGTATCGCGGGGTCGCGTCTGCTGGTGCAGGATACCATTGCCGTGGCGTTCCAGTCCCGTCTTTCGGAGCGACTGAGAGACCTCAAAGTCGGCGACCCGTTCGATCCTGCCTCGCGCATCGGAGCCATTATCAACCAGCGCCAGTACGACCAGATTGCGGAATATGTGCAGATCGGCTTGGATGAGGGTGCAACGCTGGTCTGCGGTGGCGATACCGCGGCTTATGACGGTTTGTTCTATCCGCCGACCATTCTGGCCAACGTCCGGCCAGAGATGCGTATTGCTCAAGAGGAAATTTTTGGCCCTGTCCTGTCGGTGATGCCCTTTGGCACGGTGGACGAGGCGATCCAAAGGGCCAATGCCACGGATTATGGGCTGGCGGCATATGTCTGGACCAATGACGTGTCGACCGCGCTGATGTGCGCGCGCCGGATTCAGGCCGGACGTATCTGGGTCAATGCGGCCCTTGCCGGATTTCCCGAGATGCCGCTTGGCGGGTTCAAACAATCCGGCAACGGTCGCGAGACAGGGCGCTACGGCGTCGAGGAATACACAGAACTCAAGTCGGTCCATCTGCAGATCGGGCCACAAACGGAAAGATGGGTGACCGACGTCTGACGTCCGGCACGCAAAAGGGGAGGGGCGGTTCATCCGCTCGAAGAAGTGAATGGCAGAAATCAGACTGACAGATGTGCGCAAGTCCTTTGGACCGGTGGACGTGATCAAGGGCGTGGACCTGCAGGCCAACCATGGCGAATTCGTCGTCTTTGTCGGGCCCTCGGGCTGTGGCAAATCCACCTTGCTGCGGATGATTTGTGGCCTGGAAAGCATCACATCGGGTCAACTGCTAATCGGCGGTGAAGATATGAGCGACATCGAGGCCGCAGACCGCGGTACAGCGATGGTGTTCCAGTCCTATGCGCTCTATCCCCATATGACCGTCGCACAGAACATGAGCTTTGGCCTGCGCATGGCCAAGACACCCAAGGCGGAGATCGAGAAACGGGTTAACCGCGCTGCAGAAATCCTGCAGATCAAACACCTGCTGGACCGCAAGCCCAAGGAAATGTCGGGCGGCCAGCGTCAGCGGGTTGCCATCGGGCGCGCGATTGTCCGAGAGCCCAAGGTGTTCCTTTTCGACGAACCCCTTTCCAACCTTGATGCAGAACTGCGCGTGCAGATGCGGGTTGAGTTGTCCAAGCTGCACAACGAGATTGGTGCAACGATGATTTACGTCACTCATGATCAGGTCGAGGCCATGACCATGGCTGACAAGATCGTGGTCCTGCGTGACGGATTGATTGAACAGGTTGGGACGCCGTTGGAGCTTTATACACGCCCTGACAACAAATTCGTCGCGGGGTTCATCGGTTCTCCGCAGATGAATTTTCTGGATGCTCGTGTTCTGGACACGGACGGGAGTTCTGCAATGGTCGCCGTCGAAGGTGCACAGGGCGGACCGATTGCTGTGCCGCTCCGTGGTGGCGTTTCCGTCGATAAGGGGCAGGTTGTCACGCTCGGCATCAGACCAGAGCACCTGTTGGCTGCTCCAACGGGGAGTGGACTGGAGGTGCAGATCGAGGTTGTCGAGAACCTCGGCGGTATGGCCTATGCCTACGGCAAGTCAGCTGCCGGTCAAGACGTTATCCTGAAGTCCGAAAGCGAGGCTCCACCGAGCTTCGGGACAACGGTGACAGCCCAGCTGAACCAGACTTACTGCCACCTCTTTGACCAGCACGGTGCTACCTTGAGCGAGGCCGCGGGTGCGATCCGCAATCAGGATGTTGCAGCATGATATCAACCGCATCTACAGCGCTTCCAGCAGGCGATTACTTCTATGACGATCTGTTCAGCGGAGCGTTTTTCGAGACAGGGCGCATTGTCGTGACTGAGACTCATATTGTGAATTACGCTGGCATCTCAGGCGATTTCTTTGATGTGCATATGGATGATGATTTCGCCCGCTCCCACGGTTTTCCGAAACGGATCGCGCACGGGTTGCTTGGCCTTGCTCTGGTTGACGGGCTCAAAAACCGCGCGCGCGTGCAGTTGCAGGCCGTTGCCTCGCTTGGCTGGAAGGAATGGAACTTCAAGGCACCGATTATCGCCGCTGACAGCATTGGTGCAACCATCACCGTTGCCGATCTGCGCCTGACATCGAAGGGCGACCGCGGTATCGCGGAGTTGGATTTCAAGGTCACAAATCAGGAGGGCACTGTCGTGCAAACGGGCCGAAACGCTTTACTCATGCGGTTGCGCGGTCAGCCGTAATTCAATTTTCGTCAGAAATAACTCACCAGTGAGTAACTGACATCAAACCATTCAGCCGGAGGAGGCTGAACATATCCAGACCGCGAAAGGGCGGCTGAACAACAGTGAGGAGAAACCATGAAATTCGTCAAAACATTGCTTTGCGCAACAGCCGTCGCGGCGCTGTCGACGACAGCCTTCGCGCGTGATCTGGTGATCAACGCCAACACATCCGACCCTGCCCAGAAGCAGGCGATGGAGGATCTGATTGCGGAATTCGAAGCCGCCTATCCAGACATCGACGTCAAATTCAACCTTTATGACCACGAGGCCTTCAAAGTCGCACTGCGCAACTTCCTCGTCTCGGATGCACCTGACCTGATCACTTGGAACTCGGGCAACCGGATGAAGGTCTTTGTAGATCTAGGGCTTCTGGAAGATGTCACCGACGTTTGGGAAGACAACAACCTCTACGAACAGATGCCTGCCGTTGTTGGCGCTTCATCGGTAGATGGTCGCCAGTATGGTGTGCCTTATGCCTACTATGCCTGGGGGATGTACTACCGGAAAGACTTGTTCGAACAGGCTGGTATCACCGAAACACCGGAAACATGGGAAGAGTTCCTCGCAGTCGGTGAGCAGTTGAACGCGGCCGGGATCACGCCTGTGACCATCGGCACAAAGAACCTCTGGCCTGCTGCTGGCTGGTTCGACTTCCTGAACATGCGCGTCAATGGTGCGGACTTCCATGCCGCCCTGATGAATGGCGAAGTGGCCTATACGGACGAGCGCGTGAAGGACGTGTTCGAGAAATGGGGGGAACTGGTCGAAGCTGATTTCTTCATCGATAACCACCCTGCCTATTCCTTCCAGGAAGCGCTGCCCTTCATGAACCAGGGCGACGCGGCGATGTATCTGCTGGCACCTTTCATTGTCTCGATGTTCCCCGAAGACGTGCTGGAACAGGTCGAGTGGTTCCCGTTCCCGATCATCGACGAGAGCGTGGGCATCTATGAAGACGCGCCAACGGACAGCTTCCACATCCCGGTGAATGCCCAGAACAAGGATGACGCCCGTCTGTTCCTTGCCTTTGCAGCGCAGGCTGATGTGCAGACGCGTACGGCTGCAACGCTGGACATGCTGCCACCGAACGTGAACGCCTCGGTCAAGGATGACCGTTTTGCCCAAGGCGGCTTTGCCCAGTTGAGCCGTGCGGATGGCATCATGCAGTTCTACGACCGCGACACCGATCCAGCGCTGGCGCGCGTGGGTATGCAGGGTTTCCAGGAATTCCTGCAGAACCCCGACCGGATCGACGCGATCCTTGAGCGCATCGAAGCCGAGCGTGCGCGGATCTACGGCGGTCTCTAATTCGCAAAATGACAGAAGTCCCGGCGCCATGCGCGCCGGGACTACAAAACTCCAAGGACAGACAATGACCGATTTCCCCCTGCAAGCCGCGCCCGTCAGACGAAGGAAGACGACCTTTTACAGCCGGAACAAGCTGGTCATTACTCCACTGCTTTTCATAGCACCGGCATTTGCGATGTTCTCGCTCTTCGTCATCTATCCGATCGTCCAGTCGGTTTCCCTTTCCTTTTACCAATGGCAGGGCATCGGCGAGAAACGCTGGGTCGGGGTCAACAACTATGTCGAGCTCTACAACGATCCCGTCTTCTGGACGGCGCTGGTAAACAACGTCTACTGGCTGGTTCTATTCCTTTTGGCACCCGTCTTCGGACTTCTGGTCGCGCTTTTCCTCAACCAGAAAGTCTTTGGCATCCGGCTGGTCAAGTCGATGTTCTTCTTCCCTTTTGTTGTGTCGCAAATCGTGGTTGGCCTTGTCTTTACATGGTTCTATGACCCGGCCTTTGGTCTTGTTGCGACGCTAATCGAGCCTCTTGGTCTCAAACTCCCCTCGGTCCTGTCGAGCGAGGATTGGGCCACTTTCGGTGTGATTGCCGCCGGTTTGTGGCCGCAGACGGCTTATTGCATGATCCTCTATCTGACCGGTCTGAACAGCGTGAACCCCGAGATGATCGAAGCGGCGCGTCTGGACGGGGCGAAGGGATGGCGGCTGCTGGTCAATATCGTTTTGCCGCAACTGCGCGCGGCGACATTTATCGCCATCGTGGTCACAGTAATCGGCGCGCTGCGTTCCTTCGACCTGGTCGCGATCATGACCGAGGGCGGTCCCTATAACTCATCCAACGTGTTGGCCTACTACATGTATGACAACGCGATCTTCCGTTATCGCATGGGCTATGCTGCCTCGATTGCGACCATCCTGTTCCTCATCATGGATATCTACATCGCCTGGTTCCTGATGCGGCTGCTCAAGAACGAGAAAGGTTCCCGCTGATGTTCCCGCGCCCTATTCAAGAAGCGAGCCGTTCGCGTCAGCTGATGTACAAGGTGGCTCTGCCAGTCTCGCTGATCATCTGGCTTTTGCCGATGATCGCGATCATTGCCACCGCAGGCCGCTCGCTACATGACATCAACTATGGCAACTACTGGGGTGTGCCGACCGAGTGGGCCTTCATCGACAACTTCGTTCAGGTCTTCGGGTCATCCTCGATCCTGACCTATCTCGTCAACAGCGTGATCATCACCATCCCTTCGATCATCGGGGCACTGGTCTTGTCGACGCTCGCAGGTGCGGGGCTTGCACTCTACAAGTTCAAGGGCAACTTCGTGATCTTCGCTCTCTTCATTGCAGGCAACTTTGTGCCTTTCCAGATCCTGATGATCCCGGTGCGGCAGTTGACCCTCGATCTGGGCATCTATGATTCCTACACGGCCGTGATCCTGTTTCAGGTCGCATTCCAGACCGGTTTCTGCACTTTCTTCATGCGCAACTTTATCGCGGAACTGCCCTTTGAGCTGGTCGAGTCGGCACGTTCCGAAGGGGTCAGCGAGTGGAATATCCTGATCCATGTGATCATTCCGCTGGTCCGGCCTGCACTAGCAGCCCTCGCCGTGCTGCAATTCACTTTCATCTGGAATGACTTTTTCTGGCCGCTGATCCTGATCCAGTCGGACGAGTTGCGCCCGATTACACTGGGGCTGACGACCCTCAAGGGACAGTATATTTCCTCGTTCAATCTGCTTGCCGCGGGCTCTCTGATCGCGGCCCTTCCACCGGTGATGATGTTCTTTGCAATGCAACGGCACTTCATTGCGGGATTGACCCTCGGAGCCAGCAAGGGATGATCAGACAATGACATTCCATCCAAGGGGGTACGGCATGACCGAGACCAAGGCAAAAAAGACGAAGCGCAAGGGCCGTAATGCCGAGACAGCGAAGGCGGACTTGATCGCTTCCGGCGTGCGGGAATTTGCGGACAAAGGCTTTGCCTTGGCGGGGATCGAAGCTATCGCCGAGCCAACCGGCCTGAACAAGAAGATGATCTATCATTATTTCGGGTCGAAAGAGGGACTGTATATTGCCGTGCTGGAAGAGGCCTACATGGGTATTCGCGCCATGGAGCAGTCGCTTCAGCTCGACAAACTCGAGCCGCTGGAGGCGATACAGAAACTTGTTGAATCCACCTGGGACTACTACGTCGCGAATCCCGCGTTTCTGGCACTGGTCAATCAGGAAAACCTGCTGCGCGCCGAATACCTCAAGCGGTCCGGCATCGTGCAACGCCAGACCAGCACGCTTCTGCGGCGTGTCAAGAAGGTTCTGGATCGCGGCGTCAAAGATGGGTCGATCAAGCCCGGCATTGATCCGATGCAGCTGAATCATTCGATTGCCGGCCTCGGCTTTTACTATCTCAACAACCGGTTCACCAATACCGAGCTTTATGCCTTTGACCACATAACGCCCGAGGCATTGGCCACGCGGCGCAAGTTCATCGTGGACTTTGTGCTGAGCTTTGTGACCCACCCCGATTACAAACCAGACTAGAGGACGCATGGCAGGATCTTCGTATAGCCATATCATCATCGGCGGGGGCACGGCCGGATGCGTGCTGGCCGCGCGGTTGAGCGATGACGCTTCGAATGACGTGCTTTTGCTGGAGGCGGGCAGCCGCGATTGGCATCCCTATATCCATCTGCCTGTCGGGTTCGCCAAAACCACAGGCAGCAACCTGACATGGGGTTATCACACGGAACCGCAGGTGCATGCGGGCAACCGCCGCATTCCCTATGCCCAGGGCCGCGTGCTGGGTGGTGGCAGTTCCGTCAACGCCGAGGTGTTTACCCGCGGCGTGCCGCAAGATTATGACCGCTGGGCCAATGAGGAAGGCTGCCCCGGTTGGTCATTTGCCGATGTCCAGCCCTATTTCATCAAGTCCGAAGGCAACCGGAATCTCGCCGATGACTGGCATGGCACGGAGGGACCGCTAGGGGTATCGAATGTCGCCAATCCTTTGCCGCTGACACGCGCCTTTGTCATGGCATGCCAGCAGTACGGCATCCCCTTCAACCACGACTTTAACGGCGCACGTCAGGCGGGCACCGGATACTACCAGCTGAACGTCGTGGATGGGCGGCGCTGTTCGGCGGCCAAGGGGTATCTTGATCCCGCGCGGAGCCGCAGGAACCTGACTATATTGACCAAGGCCCGCGGCAGGCGGCTTGTGATCGAAGGCGGGCGGGTTGTGGGCGTCATCTTTGAGCACAAGGGCCAGACTCGGACGGTCAGGGCCGAGGCGGAAACGATACTGACGGCGGGGGCCATTGGATCGCCCAAACTGTTGATGCTGTCAGGGGTCGGACCGGCGGATCACCTTGCCTCAGTGGGCATCGACGTGACCGCCGATGTGCCCGAGGTCGGCGCGAACCTGTCCGATCACGTTAACATTGATCTGGTGGCAGAGCTGAAGGATCACGGCGGGCTGGACAAGTACCGTAAGCTCTATTGGGCCGCATGGGCGGGTCTGCAATACATGATGAACCGGACAGGCCCTGTCGCCAGCAATGTGGTCGAAGGTGGTCTGTTCTGGCATTCGGACGGTGCGGGTGATGTTCCCGACCTGCAGTTCCATTTCCTGCCCGGTGCCGGTGCCGAGGACGGCGTCGGAAGCGTCACCAAAGGACGCTCAGGGATTACGCTGAATTGTTACGGACTACGACCGAAGGCGCGCGGAACCGTGCGGCTCGTATCCTCTGATCCGTTTTCAGCCCCTCTGATTGATCCGAACTTCTTTGGGCACCCCGATGATCTTGCCGTTACGGTAGCGGGTCTCAAGATAAGCCGTGAGGTTTTCTCCCAGCCAGCCCTTGCAAAGCATGTTCGTAAGATTGTGCTACCGGATGACACTCTGACAACCGATGCCGAGCTGGCAGAGTTCATCCGTCACCATGGACGGACGTCCTATCACCCAGTTGGGACATGTCGCATGGGGTCTGATGACCGCGCAGTGGTCGGAACGGACCTGAAGCTCAAGGCGCTGGACGGGTTGCGTGTTTGCGACAGCAGCATCTTTCCCAGCCTTGTCGGGTCCAACACCAACGCCCCCACTGCCATGATCGGAGAGAAGGCCGCCGATTTGATCCGCGCAAACGCCTAGCCTAACCCGCCGTATCGCCAACATAGACCCGACACACGCATTTGGGTTACGCTGTCCTTGAAAACCCGCTTTGCGCGAAAGGACAGTTCCCATGAAAGAATGCGATCTGATCATGTAGGGGGGGTATTACCTCGGGTGTGGTCTTGGTATACCGCCCGCGCAGCCCACCCAAGGCCGGATGCATGTCACCCGCT
>CAZOMZ010000023.1:0-15768 GCA_964581065.1 uncultured Loktanella sp.
CTTCTCGGCGACGTTCTCGGCCGTTTGACCCATGTGGTAGTTGTTGAAGGCGTCCCAAAGACCATCGCGGATCATGGTGTCGATGTACTTCATGTCGCCCATCTTGTGACCGGCGCGCAGGGCGGCGGCATGGGGGCTGAGCGTCATGTTTTCCTGACCACCGGCGCAAACGATCGCGGCATCGCCCAGCATGATGTGCTGTGCACCAAGTGCGACGGCACGCAGGCCCGAACCACAGACCTGGTTGATGCCCCAAGCAGCAGCCTCTTTGGGCAGGCCCGCGTTGATATGCGCCTGACGTGCAGGGTTCTGGCCCTGTGCGGCTGTCAGAACCTGACCCAGAATGGTTTCGCTGACTTCGGATTTGTCGACGCCGGCGCGGGCGACAACCGCTTCCAGAACGGCGGCGCCAAGGTCATGGGCGGGCGTGTTTGCGAATGATCCACCAAAGCTGCCTACGGCTGTGCGGGCGGCGGATGCGATGACGACGTTGGTCATGTAGATAGTCCCCTTCAGGTTTTGTTCCCGACAGGACGGTGCCATCTACACGTATCAGGTGCAAGACAGCCCAGACTGCCGCTTTCGGGGCCTCATACGTCGTCTATTGGCGCAGAGCAAATCATTTCCCCTATGCGGTAGGCGCAACTCAGCCAAGGTCGAAGGTGGGCGTGCCAAAGAGATAGCCCTGCAGGCAGTCCACGCCGATTTCGCGCAAAAAGCGCGCTTCGCCAAGGGTTTCGACCCCGTCGGCGATGGCAAACATCTCGAACTGGTGGGCGACTGTGATCAGCGCTTCTGCCAGCACCTGATTGTCGGCATCTGCGTCGATTCCGCGCACAAAGCTCTTGTCGATCTTGGCCATATCGAAAAAGAAATCCTTCAGATGCCGGAACGCGGTAAAGCCCGCCCCAAACCCATCAAGCGCAAAGCAGACGCCTTGCGGCTGCATTTCGTGCATGAAGCGGATGACGTTCTCTGCCAGCATCATCGCCGAGGTTTCGCTGATTTCGAGGATCAGACGCGGCCCGATATTGCCATGCCCCGCCAATCCGCGATCCAGTGTGCGCCGCCATTCTCCGTCACCGATGGACCGTGCCGAGACATTGATTGACAGCCGCAGATCGGGCCGCGTGCCCAGCGCGCGCAATGCGATCCGCAAGGCCGCGCAATCGACCTGTCGCCCGAGGCCGGTTTCTTCTACAGAAGGCATGAATAGCCCAGCGGGCAGATTGCGCCCCCGGTCGTCGCTGAGCCGCAGCAACCCTTCGTAGAAGACGACATGCCCTTCGCTGCCCGCCGAGATGATCGGGTGAAAGGCAAGTTGCGCCCGCCCAGCACCCAGGGCATCCGCCACAAGCGACAGGAGATCGCTGTCGCGACTCGCCATTGCATAGGACAGCGGATCGCCCAGCGCCCGTTCTTCCATATCGAACTGTCGCAGCGTGGCGTTTTGCATTCCGACCCCTCATACTCGCGCAAAGGCAACATGGCCCACAAGCGGCTAACAGGCGGTTAAGGATTGAAGTGGCATGCAGGAAAGATGCGGCTGGGCCGGGCCCGAACAGATCTACATCGACTATCACGACACTGAATGGGGCGTGCCCGAGTATGACAGCCGCGCGCTATGGGAGAAGTTGATCCTCGACGGGTTTCAGGCGGGGTTGTCCTGGATCACCATCCTGAAAAAGCGCGAGAACTTTCGGGCGGCCTTTGCGGGCTTTGATCCGCAGGTGATCGCGCAATGGGGTGAGGCTGATGTAGAGCGCCTTCTGGGGGACGCGGGCATCATCCGCCACCGCGGCAAGATCGAAGCCACCATCGGCAATGCCCGCGCCTATCTGGAGATCGAAGCGCGCGAGGGGTTCGACCAATTCCTGTGGACCTATGTCGACGGGCAGCCTTTGCGCACGACACTTGCGGATCGTGCGGAGATGCCGACCGAGTCAAAGCTGTCGGCGCAGGTATCCAAAGATCTCAAGAAGGCGGGATTCCGGTTCTGCGGGCCGACGATTGTCTATGCCTTCATGGAAGCGACAGGGCTGATCAACAACCACCTGACGGGCTGCTTCCGGCATGAGGTTTGTGCGGCAATGGCGCGGGAGCGTCAGCAGGTCTTGGGATAAAGGCAGGCAAGTCTAGGCAATGTTGCGTATTGATCGACACCCTTGGCCTATGCTGCATGTTGATCGCAACCTGCACGCATCAAATCCCATTGAAAGACCTGCAAGCTGGAACAGACACGCGGCATAGACCCGGAAATGCTCATTCTTGGCCTGCCCTGGTTGGCTTGGGTTTTGGTTCTGGCTGTGCCAGTTTCCCTGTTCTGCGAGTGGTACTTTGTTCGGCGCCCCCGATCAGAGCAAAGCTGTCAGACAGATGACGATCATTCGGATGGTCCCGACTGATCAAAGTCACCACCGCTTCAGCGCATCCTCGTCTTCGTCCTTTGCCGCGACCCACGCGGCCCCCTCGTCCGTCACTTCTTTCTTCCAGAAAGGTGCCCGTGACTTCAGGTAGTCCATCAGGAAATCGGCGGCCTCGAACGCCGCCGCGCGGTGTGCGCTTGCTGTCGCCACCATCATGATCTGCTCGCCGGTTTTCAGTGGCCCATAGCGGTGGATCACCAGCGCGTCGGTGAGCGCCCAACGCGCGACCGCTTCGTCCACTATCTTGCCGATCGCTTTCTCGGTCATGCCGGGATAGTGCTCGATCATCATTTCCCGCAAGGAACCGTCCACGTCCCGCACGATACCGGTAAAGCTGACCACTGCGCCGACGCCGGTATGCCCTGCCGAAAACACGTTGAGTTCGGCGCCCGCGTCGAACGCTTCGGACTGCACCCTGACGGTCGTCATCCGCCTGTCATCGGTGGGAAGAAGGCCACCTCTTTCACGCCGGCGAGCGGTGCATCAAAGTCGGAGAGTTCCTGATCCAGTGCCACGCGCAGGGCAGAGGTATCGGAAAAGGCGGCGGCATAGCGGTCTTCACGTGCAGTCAGCTCAGCCACGAGGTCTTTGACGGTCGCCGCAGAGGTTTCGACGGTTTCCTGCGGCAGGCCGATCCGTTCCCGCACCCATGCGAAATAGACGACATTCATTGCGGCGTTTCCTTCAGATAAGGCAGCGCCTTGCGGAAATAGTCCCAACCGGTGATCAGCGTCAGGACCGCCGCAGCCCAGAGCGTGATGATGCCACCCCACCAGCTAATCAGCATTCCGTAGTATTTCCAGCGCAGGCCAAGGTGGTCGGGGCCGGTGCCCTCAATCGCCTCTGTCACCATCTCTTGCGTCATGGCAAGGGATTGCATCCCGAAGTAATGCTCGAACGCGCCCGTCGCGAAAAGCATCGCAATGGCCACCATCTGCACGGTGGTCTTCCATTTGGCAAGGTTCGTGACCTTCAGCGTTCCGGCAGTGTCGCCCAGAAATTCGCGCAAACCCGAGACAAAGACCTCGCGGAAGATAATCAGGGTAGCGGGCAGAAGAATCCACGGGTTCATGCCGGAAAAGCCGGTGATGACAACCAGCGCGATAATCACCATCGCCTTGTCGGCAATCGGGTCCAGCATCGCGCCGAGCTTGCTTTCCTGTTTCCATGCCCGTGCGAGATACCCGTCGAGGAAATCGGTAAAGGCCGCGAGGACAAAAAGCACCAGTGCAAACCAATCCGCCCAAGGCCGCGCGAAATAGAGAAACATCACGGCGACACCGGGGGCTGCGGCAAGCCGCAGGATCGTCAGGATATTGGGCAGGTTCAGCTTCATAAGCGCAGGTTTATCCGCTTGTGGCAGCGGTTGGAAGCAGGATCGTGGATCGTAGCGCTAGTCTGCCAGCCAGCCTCGTGTTTCCGCGGTCTTGGCCTTCAGCCAGAGCAGGTCGAAACCGCAAATCACACGATAGCCCTTCGCGAAAAGCCCTGCTGCCTGATCCGATGAAAGCGCGACGTTGCCTAGTGCCAGGCCATTACGCTTGGCGGCGTTCTCGACCTTGGCGATGGCAGCTTGGAAATCAGGGTGATCGAACTGACCCGAGATACCGAGATCGGTTGAAAGATCAAATTGCGCAGGCACCAGCAGATCTATGCCATCCACCGCCGCGATTTCGTCGATATTCTCGATAGCATCGACGGTTTCGACCAACAGCATGCAGCAAAGTGTGCCGTCCACGTGGTCCTTGTACGCCTGCAGCGAAACACCGGCGCCGGAATGGGCTATGAAAGGCCCAAAGCCCCGCGTGCCATTCGGCGGATAGCGCAGGGAGGCGACTGCGCGACGTGCATCCTCGGCCGTGCGGATCATGGGAAAACAGATGCCCTGCGCGCCGAGGTCAAGCACACGTTTGACCTGCACCTCATCATTCTTGGCCACGCGGACAACGGGCGCGCATTCTGTCCCCTGACAGGCGGCGATCATGGCGTGGGCGCTGGCATAGTCGACCGCACCATGTTCCATATCAATGATCACACAATCGGCACCTGCGGCGGCCATGGCTTGCGTCACGGTGGCAGAAGGAATTGTGACCACATGTGCTGTCAGGCGGTCGGTGGTGTGGTTCAGGCGGTGTTTGAGGGTGGCCATGATATCCTCCGCTATCGTGCCAAGCACATTGCGGGCGGATTTGACCCCGGGTCAATCCTGCAAACGGAGTGATCGACGCATCGCGCGAAGCATGGCAACCTCAGGTGTCCCTTTGGTGGCGATATCGACGATCAGGAATGTTTCACCGTCGACCCGCAGAATCGTCATGGACATGACGTCTTCCTCGCCCGCCTGTCCGCTCAGAAAGCTGAATGTCGCAGCCTCGATCCCGGCCAGCGGCATTGGGATCGGGGTCTGAACGATCTGCATCCGCGAGCCCACAATCCAGGTCAGCACCCGCGACATGCGGATCCCAAGTGCCATCGTATTGATTTCCTGCAATGGTGTGCGGACGAACCCCCGCCCGCGCGAAATCAGCATCACACCGGTTCCGCCCTCGCTGAAGTTCCAGAAAGAGGCGAGTTCTTCTTCCGCGCTCCCGTCGCCTTCAAACATGGAAAAGAGGCTGTCGCCGAGGCGGTATTCGTCTGGGATAGGTTCCCATGCGACGGGCACATCGATGATCAGGTTTGTCTGCGGAATCGCCGTAGGGATGACGCGGGTGTCGTCCGGGACGGATTGAGCGAGTACGCTGTTTGCAAACAAAACAAGAGCGAAAATCGCGCCACGGGCTATCTTGATCACGCAGGTCATTGAGCGACCGTAGAAGACAATCCCCCGTGCCGTCGAGGGGGTTTTGCATCGACCCGTTGTCGCTTTGTCGTAGTTAGAGTTGGGCAGCGATCAGCGCAGACAATCACTGGCCCCGATTGACTTCGCAACGAGAGACCCTAAACCGAGACGATGTCGACAGCACCTTTCAGAAAGTGACGCTTATGAGCAATGGCCAAACCGAGATCGAAATCGCTGGCAGAAAGATCGGCAGGCAGCATCCGCCACTGGTCATCGCCGAAATCGGCATCAATCACGGTGGTGACCTGAATGTTGCCAAAGAGATGGTCCGGCTTGCGGCGGCTTCAGGATGCGAAATGGTCAAGCATCAGACCCATATCGTCGATGACGAAATGACCGAAGAAGCCAAGGATATTTTCCCGCCAAACGCCGACATGTCGATCTGGGACGTGATGCAAAGCTGTGCCTTGTCTGCTGAAGACGAGTTTGAGATGAAGCGCTACGCAGAAAGCCTCGGGCTGATCTGGATCTCTACTCCGTTCTCGCGGGCTGCTGCCAATCTGCTGACTTCCTGGGATGTCCCGGCTTTCAAGATCGGGTCGGGAGAGGCCGACAACCTGCCGCTGATCCGCCATATCGCCAAGCAGGGCAAGCCGGTCATCATGTCAACGGGTATGCAGAGTATTGAAACTCTCCGCGCATCCGTGGCGATTCTGGAAGACGCAAAGATCCCCTATGCCTTGTTGGAGTGCACCAATCTTTATCCTTCGCCCGCGGAAATCGTATCGCTGAAGGGTGTGACAGACTTGCAGGCTGCTTTCCCGTCTGCCGTTGTCGGCTTCTCAGACCATTCCATCGGGCCCGAGATGGCGCTCGCCTCGGTCGCGCTTGGTGCGTCCATTCTCGAGCGTCACTTTACAGACACAAGATACCGCCCCGGCCCGGATGTTTCCTGTTCGATGGATCCCGCCGAGCTGCGGCACCTGATCGACCGGTCAAAGGAAATCTGGATCGCGGCAAACAACGAAAAGATGCGGAGTGGACCTGAGGAAGCTGTATACAGGTTTGCGCGCGCCTCCGTTGTCGCCGACCGTGACCTGCCCGCTGGACATGTGATTGCAGAGAGCGACATCTGGGCACGTCGTCCCGGTTCGGGTCCGATCCCGGGATATGAATTCGACAACGTGGTAGGGAAGAAACTGAAGGTTGCCGTAAAGCTGAACCAACAACTCAGTTGGGACATGCTTGATGGGTAGTTTGACGATCGACGATATCGATGTCTATCTGATCAGCCTTGCCCGCGCCAAGGGCAGGCGCGCCGATATGGAACGTCGTCTGCAAGACACCGGACTATCCTACACCGTATTTGACGCGGTTGACGGGCGTGACCAGTTCGAAGCCCTCGCGCACGAGTATGATGCAGACGGCTATGCCAAGAACATGGGACAGAACCTGTTGCCAGGGAAAGTCGGGTGCTACCAATCTCATCTTTCGGTTTGGCGCAGGCTTGTTGCGGGATCGTCCAAGGCTGCATTGATTATTGAGGACGATATCGTCTTTCACGACAATTTCCGCGATGCGCTAAGCGCCGGACTGGACATCTGTGATCATTGGGATGTCCTGAGATTCAATGCAGTCCGCGCAAAGCTTCCGGTTTGTCAGGGAAACGTTGGGCCGTATCAGCTAAATGCATATGTCGGACCTTTCACGGGCAACGGGACCTACCTGATCAAGTCAGACGTCGCGGAAAGGCTTTTGCCGAACCTCCTTCCCCAAGTGCGGGCTCTTGATCACGAGCTCAACAGGTTCTTTGTCTACGATTATCGTCAGCGCGGACTTGAACCCTTCGCATCACACCCTGATGACGGTGGCGAGAGCCAGATCACAGGCACTCAGTTCACTGCGGTGCGCAAACTGCCGAAGTGGAAAAGACTTCCATACTACCGTGGGAAGGCGATGAACTACTTCAGACGCGCGTGGTACCTGTTCAGAACAGGGGCTTTGCCGGGATCGCAGCGTGACCTGAAGGCCCCAAACTAGTTTCGGCGCGATTGGCTAGACAGGGCCGCCACCGTTTTCGAACCAGTATTGGCGCAACCAGCCAACTTTCCCGTTGCCCATATGCGGGAAGCGATCCCAAAAGAACGGACGGCCGCGAATGAGATCAATTGGGCGGGGGCGCCCGTGAAACGCGACAATTCTCGCGCCCTCTGAAGGTAGGGCGGGCGGGCGAATAAGATCGACCCCCAAAGGCTGCCGAAGCTTTCGCTTGAACGAGATGACCCAATCGTCTGGCCAGTAAGAGACATTGCTGACCTGTTCGGAGACAAACATCTGCTCCTGGCGAAGTCTCGCGATTACGTCGTCTCTATCGGTCTGGAATTTGGCGACAATGTGTGAAAGTCCGCCAGCATCAAAAGCGATCACGCCCGTCCCAAGTCGCGGCGGAACAGTCCGTTCACCCGTTCCCCAGTCATCGCTGCAATTGATGCCAACCAAATCGCCCGGTTCATCAAAGAACGCATCAAGACCGCCACAAACAACCATGTCCAAATCAATGAACAGACAACGGCCACTCAAATCATGAAGGGGGGACGCGAAGATCCCGAGTTTTGGCCACACGCCACCGATACGCCAGTGCTCGGGTTTCAGGCCAACGTCAGGGATCGGTCGCACTTCAACCCGCGGGTCAATGCCGCTCCCGTCGTCTGTCAAGCAAACAAACCTGAAGGGTTCTGCGCTTGCTTTCAGGCACGCGTTGAAGAGAACGTTGACGTAGTCCGGCGGGTAAAGAGTGCCATACTTCAGGCAAAGAATGTTACGCATCGCCGTCTGCGCCGCCAAAGGTCGGTGCGACATTGCCGCGCAATAGCGAAACGATTGCGTTGGACACCGTCTCGACATTGGCGCTGCGATCAAAGTCGTCCACCATGTTGATGTAGATGTCCTCGATTACCCCATCGTGACACTTTGCAAGAACTGCTCCGTAGGCCCTTTCGACATCGGAATGAGAAAACGTAGCTTCTGCCACCTGCTCCAGGTCAAGGTCATCCGACCAGCGGAAGCAGCCCGGCAAGCTTTTGTACCACGAGTTGCCGAAAACCACCGCGGGTCGGCCTTTGCGGATAGCTTCCCAGCCAGCAGTGCCAGAAACCGTCGCGACGAACTTGGCTTTGCTCGATAGAGCATGCGTATTCGTATTCGAGGGGACATACTGAACCGCCTCGATGCGGCCAAGTCGGTGGAAGAACATTGGACCCCGCGCATATCCCGCCTGTCTGGGGTTCTCCTTGACGTAGATCCGCCAGCCGGATGGCAATCTTTGGGCGAGATGTTCAATCATCAGCACCTGATCCCTGTAGATGCCCCCCAACGACGAAGTGCTCATCTCAGGCTGATTGTGCAAAGGGACATAAACGAAAGGCACGTCAAGATCGACGTCTGCCTGTTCATATTCAGCGAGGTGTTCAAAGAATGCCAACTCGTTGGTATGGAAGAAATGGGCAAACGGATCGCGCCAGTCCGGTAGCGTTCCGTATATCCTGGCAACTCGTCGAATAGTTTTTGCAAGCCAGACGGGGTTCATGGCTTTGCGCGGCTCTCTCAGCACTGCGTACTTCCAGATGTTCCAGACCGCAGCAGGCGTGATCCGACCTGTGTTACCTTCCTTCTGCCACTTGTCGTCCATGAAGAATAACTCCGGTGCCGTCCCCTGTTCAATGGGTTCAGCGGGAGCCTGCACTGCACTCCAGTCAAGATCGCCCATGTCTTCTGGCCGCGACATTGAGAAGAAGCGGGCAGGGAAGATTGTCTGGCAAAGAATGATCGTCTTAAGTCCAAGCGACCTCGCGACCTGATACAACACCAGATCATAAGCGAGGTGTGGCATGTTCATGAACAACACATGGGTCGCACCTGATCGTACAAGCTCTGTGGCAATCGCATCTGACAGGATGTGATAATAATCGAGATAGTCCTGCAGATTGGAAAGATTATGGGCGCGGTAACGATAGTTACGGTCGTTCCTGTGCAATTGGTCTATGGCCTGCGCAACAAGCCGGTCGAATTCCTCGCTTGCTATGAGATCGATATTTGCGCCGCGGTAACCTCCCTGTTCCATGAGATGACCGCGTTTGCCGCGCCTGACCTCCATTCTTTGGTAGCACGGGGCGTGATAGTCACTGTCCCGATCACCAAAGTGCAGAACGAGTTCAACGTCTTCGCCAGCAAGCTCGATCACGCGATCCAGAATGGCCTTGCGGCTCCTGCCGCGACCATCGCAAGCAAGCTTGATCACCATGGCAGCAATCCTTTGTTGGCAATTGTTTAGCGGATACATACAGTTGTAGTCTCGGAGTGCAAAGTGAATAAGAGGCGGGACATTGGACAAGAAACTGCTCTTCGTGACGGGGACCCGTGCCGACTTTGGCAAGCTTGAACCTCTGGCAGTTGCAGCACGCGCGGCGGGTTTTCAGGTAAGCTTCTTTGTCACTGGCATGCACATGATGGAGCGGTATGGCATGACCAAACTGGAGGTCCATCGCCTTGAGGGCGTGAACGTCCACGAGTTCATGAACCAACGCGAGGATGATCCCCAAGATACCATTCTGGCAAAGACTGTCGTGGGGTTCTCTGATTTCGTCGCCGAACTGCGCCCTGACTTGGTGATTGTGCACGGTGATCGGGTAGAGGCGTTGGCCTGCGCCCTTGTCTGTGCCACGAACTACATTCGTTGTGCACATATCGAGGGTGGCGAGGTCTCCGGCACAATTGACGAGCTGTTCCGTCATTGCAATTCCAAGCTCGCATATTGCCACTTTGTATCGTCCGAGGACGCTGCCAAGCGCATTCGCGCGCTCGGTGAGGATGCGTCATCCATCTATGTCATCGGCTCGCCCGAGCTGGATTTTCATGCAGGCCCATCCGGCGTCACACTGCAAGAAGTCCGGGACAGATATGCAATCACCTTCGAGGAATTCGGTATTGTCTCCTTTCATCCCGTAACATCGGAAGCTGGAGACATGGGCCGCCAAGCCAAGGCTCTTTATGCGGCACTTGGCGCGTCCGGGCGGTCCTTTGTCGTCATTCTGCCGAACAATGATCCCGGTGCGCGCGAAATTCTGGATGTGGTCAAGCAGTTGGACGCGTCGCAGTTCAGGGTTATTCCGTCGATGCGTTTCGGTCATTTTTCCGAACTTATGCGGCACGCAGCATGTATTGTCGGCAACTCGTCGATGGGCGTCCGGGAAGCACCATTTCTCGGCGTGCCGTCACTTGATGTGGGCACGCGACAAACAAAGCGGGGCGTCAGCGGAACCATCACAACATGCATGGCCGATGATACAGATGTCATCTCTTCGTTTCTGGATACGCAGTGGGGAAAGAAATACTCTTCGCACAGTGGCTTCGGTGAGGGGCGGGCCGCGGGCAGGTTTGTAGAAGTTCTGCATCGGCCCGAGTTCTGGACGCGACCGATGCAAAAAACCTTTCACGATGTCGACCAATAAAGGCGCAGGGAATGCCAAAGGACGGCTACCGCTGTTCGCTTACCGCGTTGTGGCATCCGCCCTGAGACCTTTGATCCGGCGGCATCTCAACAAGCGGGTCAGACAGGGCAAGGAAGACCCGCAGCGATGGATCGAAAAGCTGGGGCACCCTTCCGCGGCACGTCCACAAGGGCCGCTCGTTTGGCTGCATGCAGTCGGCTTGGGTGAAGCAATGGCACTGAGAGGCATCATCGCTGGCATCGAAAGCCGCTGGCCAACCGCCCATTTTCTGGCAACTTCATCAACTTTTGCATCTGCGCAACTGCTTGCAGAAAATATGCCAGCACGGACGACCCATCAGTTCCTGCCAGTTGATGTGCCGAGGTTTGTGACAAGGTTTCTTGATCACTGGCAACCGGATATTTCCATCTGGACAGAACAGGACCTATGGCCAATCTGTATTGATGAGACGGCAAAACGAGGCATTCCGCTCGCGTTCATTAATGCTCGTATCTCGGCAGAAAGTGCACGACGACGGATGAAGTTCCCCGCAGTCTTCCGCGGCATGATTGAGAGATTTGACATCGTTTATGCACAAAACGCCGCAACGGCAGAGTTCATAGCGGACCATTGCGATGTCCCAGTCCAAGTCGCGGGAGCGGCGAAGTCACTTGGCCCCGCGCTTGCATATTCTGAATCAGATCTCGCTCTGCTTCTTTCTGAGAAAAACGGAAGGTTTGTGTGGGTCGGAGCGTCCACACATCCAGCCGACGAAGAATTATTGATTGCGACCCACTGCGCGCTTCGCAAACACCTGCCGGACGCCATGCTCGTTATTGTGCCGCGGGACCCCAAACGAGCCAAATCAGTCATCAAGAGCGCCATGGCAGCTGGTCTTGGTCCCGCAGGGACCTTTGGTCAGTCAGAGGGTGTCTTTGTCGATGGCCGGTTCGGGACCCTTGGCCTTTGGTACCGTCTGGCTGATGCTGCATTCATTGGTGGTACGCTTGACGATGTAGAAGGGCACAACCCCTGGGAAGCGATCGCAGTGGCCTGCCCCGTGCTCCACGGTCCGCGCACCAAGAACTTTGACGTCGACTTTCGCACACTAGGAGACGCCCATGCAGCGCTCTGTTGCGAGACATATGACGCTGTGCTCGCCGGATTGCTTGACCGGCACGGCTTATCTCGCCTGGCACTTGCCGGGACCGCATGCCGCGAGCATCAGCAACGAACATTCGGCAATATGTTTGATGACATCGTCAGGCTCGCACAATGACCAACCCATACATATCGCCCAAGTTCCGCGCCTTTCTCTGGTTGTGGCGTACCGTGCTGGTCTTGGGCATGCCTGCTATCCTCGGGTATCTCTGGCGCCGTAGTCGACGCGACCCCGATTATTTTCGGCACCTGCGGGAACGCTTCGGCTTTCACAGGCGTCGGAGCAGGCGGCACATCTGGATACATGCGGTCAGTCTTGGCGAGCTGCGGTCGGCCGAGCCACTGATCCGGTCGTTCTTGGACGATGGATACGCAATCGTGACGACCCACTTTACACCTGCCGGACGTCGTGCAGCATATGCGATGTTTCAAAGAGAGATCGCATCAGGCCAACTCGCGGCTGTTTGGGTTCCGTTTGACTTGTCACTGACATTTCGTGGATTCTTCAAGGCCTTCCGTCCGCAGGTGGGCCTGGTCATGGAAGTCGAGATGTGGCCAGGCATGATCGCTGCCTGCGCTGCGCAAAGGATCCCGCTTGTCTTGTGTAACGGCCAGTATCCGACACGCAGCTTTGAAAGAGACACCAAGCGGTTTCTGTCCCGTCGTGACCTCGTCAGCGGCTTTGCGGGCGTCATGGTGAAGGACACCGTTCAGGCAAACCGTTTCACAGACCTCGGCCAAGAATGTGTCGCGGTAACAGGCGAGATGCGGTTTGAGATTCAGCTCAAAACAAATCAGGTAGAAGCCGCTGCATCGCACAGAGCGCTTCTTGCCAAGCGGCCGACGGTAACCTTTGCAAGCGTCGTCGCCGGAGAGGACGGTGCATTCATCTCATCCATCAAGGCTTCAGGTGTGCGGGCAGTCTATGTCCCCCGCGCACCCGAACGATTTGACGAAACATATGCACTGTTGTCCGAAGCAGGCCTGCGGGTGATCAGGCGGTCAGCCGTTCTTGGGCCAAATCTGGAAACCTCAGATGATCTGACTGGCGAATGGGATGTCATGCTGGGTGATAGCCTTGGCGAGATGGCCTATTACCTTGGGTTGTGCGACCAGACCGTCATCGGAGGAGGGTTTGTCCCGCAGGGCTCGCACAACATCATCGAAGCCTTGATACTGCGAAAACCTGTCATCGTGGGCCCGTATATCTGGACAATCGAGTTCCCCGCCCAAGCAGCTTTATCGGCTGGAGTTGTCAGGCAATGCCATGCCGAAGACCTGCATATGATGTTGTCAGAAGTGCCTCCAACCGACCCGATCAAGGACTTTCTCGCGGACCAGATGGGTAGCGTCGCCAAGACAAGGGCCGCGCTGGCAAGCTTCGGGATAGACTTGGAACCCTTATGAATCCAAACTCCCAGAGCGCCGCAGTTGGCGGGCAAGCCCGCAGATATGCGCGGCGAACGAAGGCTGAGAGGGAACAGTGACGCGTTGCACCGCAATCATACCTATCCGGTCCGGCTCTAAGGGGCTTCCGGGCAAGAATGTAAGGATATTGGGCGGAAAGCCTTTGTTCATGCATGCTGTGGATGCGGCGCTTGCCGCAGGCATTGATGACATCATCGTTGCGACGGACGATCAAAGCGTTCTGGACCAGCCCAACGACAACTACCGGCTGTTTGCGCGGTCACCTCAGTCTGCACGTGACAGCGCTCCGACGCATGAAGTTCTGTTGGAAGCGATCGAGAGCCTGTCACTCCACAGCAATACGATTGTTCTGTTGCAGGCAACGTCGCCACTGCGCCGGCCCGAGACGATCAGAGCCGCCATGACGCTATTTGACGGACGTTCCGAGGGTCTGTGTGCGACTGTTTCGCGGATCGACAATTCCGTACTAAAATCGGGAATGGTGCGCGACGGCGTTTTTGCACCGCTCCTCGACGCGCCGACCCTGTTCAAGCCCAGGCAGGCCCTTCCGGATCTCTTCAAGCTTGATGGCGCTGTCTTTGTTTTCAACGGTGGTTGGCTTATTCGAAACGGGAGCCTGGAATCCGATCATATCCAAGTGCTGGAAAGTCCTGCAGAGGATGTACTGGATATCGACACTCTCGATGACTTCCTTGCGGCCGAAGCGCGGCTGTCACAGCGGGACACAACGGCAAGTTCCAACAATTAGCCCCATGCGGCATCGGTCTTTGAATTGGCGGCTTGCAGTGTTTGACCGCGCGGCCCGACATAGGCGTGCTCAGCGCGATCTAACCGTTCTCATGAAAGAAGTCATAGACCGTTTGTGCCAGCTTTTCAGACACCCCGTCTACCGCCTTGAGGTCGGCGAGGTTGGCGCGTGCGACGGCCTTGGCTGATCCGAAGTGCGCCAAGAGCGCCCGTTTCCGTGTCGCCCCCACGCCCGGCACATCGTCCAACGGTGTGGCCCCGATCGCCTTGGACCGTTTGGCGCGATGGGTGCCGATGGCAAAGCGGTGCACCTCATCCCGCATCCGCTGGATAAAGTAGAGCACAGGATCGTTGTGACGCAGCGCCATGACCGGCTTGCCGGTGCGGTGGAATTCCTCTTTGCCCGCGTCGCGGTCCTCACCCTTGGCGACACCGACCATGGGGACATCGCCGACGCCGAGTTCTTCCATAATCTCGCGGACCGCGCTGACTTGCCCCTGCCCGCCGTCGATCAGCAGAAGGTCGGGCCACGTCCCCTGTGTGCGATCCGGGTCTTCTTTCAGCAGGCGTTTAAAACGGCGGGTCAGCACCTCTTTCATCATGCCGAAGTCATCACCGGGGGTGAGGCGTTCGTTCTTGATGTTGAATTTGCGGTACTGGTTCTTGTCGAACCCGTCAGGGCCAGCCACGACCATCGCGCCAACGGCATGGGCGCCCTGAATGTGCGAGTTGTCGTAAACCTCGATCCGCTCGGGCACCTTCGGCAGGTCAAAGGCCTCGGCCAGCCCTTTCAGAAGCCGGCCCTGGGTCGCGGTTTCCGACATCTTGCGGGCAAGGCTTTCGCGGGCATTGCGCAGGGCGGATTGCACCAGCTCCGCCTTTTCGCCGCGCTGGGGAACGACCACCTCGACCTTGCGGCCCGCCTTTTCTGCCAGCGCGTCGGCCATGAGTTCGTCATTGTCGAGGCCATGCGACAGGATCACCATGCGGGGCGGTTCGCGGTTGGTGTAGAACTGACCGACGAAAGCCTCCATCACTTCGGAGGTGTCCTCATCACCGCTGACGCGCGGATAATAGTCGTGGTTGCCCCAATTCTGGTTGGCGCGGATGAAGAACACCTGCACGCAGGCCTGCCCGCCATCACGGTGCAGCGCGATGACATCGGCCTCGGCGGTGGACTGCGGGTTGATACCTTGGGCCGATTGCACCTGCGTCAGCGCCTTGATCCGGTCGCGCAGGGCAGCGGCGCGTTCAAATTCCATCTCGGCACTGGCAGCCTGCATCTGCGCGGCGAGCGCTTCCTGAATGCCTTTGGTGCGGCCTTGCAGGAATTGCTCAGCGTCTTTGACCGAGGCGGCATAGTCCTGTTCCGAGATCAGCCCGCAGCACGGGCCGGAACACCGTTTGATCTGGTATTGTAGACAGGGGCGCGTGCGGGTTTCGAAATCGCTGTCAGAGCAGTTGCGCAGCAGGAATACCCGCTGCAGCTGGTTCAGCGTCCGATTGACCGCACCCGCGCCCGCGAAGGGACCGTAGTAGGTGCCCTTCTGCTTTTTCGCGCCGCGATGTTTCTTGATCATCGGAAAGGCGTGATCCTTGGTCACGATGATATTCGGAAAGGATTTGTCGTCACGCAGCAGGACGTTGTAGCGCGGCTTGAGCTGCTTGATCAGGTTCTGCTCAAGCAGCAGCGCCTCGGTCTCGGTCCGCGTCGTGAGGAACATCATCGAGGCGGTTT
>CAZOMZ010000024.1:0-15536 GCA_964581065.1 uncultured Loktanella sp.
CTGCCAGTTGCCGGTCAGCACATGGCGGCGGCTGATGACGATGTCGATTTCCTTGGCCCCTGCTGCGACGCTTTCGCCGATTTCGGCGATGCGCAGGTGGAAAGGGGATAGGCCAGCCGGAAAACCGGTCGAGACTGCGGCGACGGGAATATCGGTGCCCTCAAGAGCGGCAACAGCGGTTGGCACCATGTCGTGATAGACGCAGACCGCACCAGTGGTCAGACCTTCCATCCCCAGCGCTTCGAGGATCGGCTGGGCGACGGGCTGTTTGGCCTTGGCACAAAGGCGGCGCACGCGGCCCTCGCTGTCGTCACCCGAAAGGGTCGTCAGGTCCATCAGGCTGATCGCCTTGCAGAGCCATGCGGCCTGATAGTCTTTCTTCACACTGCGGCGGCCTGGCAGGGTCGCGGCGCGGCGTTCGATCGCGGAAGTATTGGCCTGCACGGCCATGACCCAGTCAAGGTCCAGCGGCATGCCGTCATTGCGCGGCGCGTGCACCTGCGGCAGCTGCGCGGCAGCAGTCGCTGTGGGGGATTGTGTTGTCAGCAATCTTGCCTCCTCAAGTGCTTTGAGCGTGGCACTTTGCCTGTCTCTTGGCAAGCTTTGACCAAAAGGTCAAATATTGATTGCGGAGGCAAGCAGGAACTGACGGAGCGTCAGTTTGGCTGTACGACCTGACGCTGGAATTTCTGGCGGTATTGCAGCGGGGTGATGCCGTGGGTTGCGCGAAACAGCTTATGGAAATGGGACATATTCGGGATGCCACATTCCGCCGCAATCTCGCTGACGGGCTCGTCATCCGTGGTCAGCGCACGTGCGGCGTGTTCCATGCGGATACGGTTGATATAGTCGGACGGCGTCTGCCCGAGGTATTTGCGCATCATGCGGCTGACATGCGGGTGCGCCTTGCCCGTGCGCGCGACCAGTCCGGCAGAGCCATTGCGGAAGACGGCAGGGTCTTTGGCAGCAAGGCAGGCCTCTGTCAGCCATGGCGGCAGATCACGGGGCAGGCTTTCGGCCATCAGTTCCGCGCAGAGCGGCAGCAGGAACGCTTCGGCGGCGAGCGTGTCCGCGCGGCTGCGTTCGAGTTGCACAGCGGCGTGGTTCAACGCGGCCAGTTCACGGATGCCACGGTGGCTCTGCACATATCCCGCACCCGCCCAGAAGAGATGCCCCTGCACATCGGGATGCCGCTCCGCCAGTCCTTTGATCAGATCAGGGTGAAAGCAGATCGAGACGATCAAAGCATGCTCGCCCCGCCCCTGCAGCCCGTGGCGCTGGCCCGGTGCAATGAAGACCACGTCACCTTCGCCCAGTGTCACGGTGCCCTCTGGCAGATGGTGGCGCACCTCGCCGTTCTGCACCCAGAACAGCTCGTAAAAGTCATGGTCGTGCAGCTGACGCGGGCGGGCCGTCGTCAGTGTCGCGCGGGTCAGATGGACCATCGCGCCATCGCGCAGGATGTCTTGGTGGAGCAGCGTTGGACTCATGCCAGAAACCTAGCACAGCCATTGCTGCGCCGCAGCATCAAAATCGCGATAGCCGGTATGCGCGCGGCCTTTCGCGGGTTTTGCGGCGGAATTGCACCCAAGAGGGTGACAAATGCCGCGCGGCGCACTATCGCCTGCCTCAGATGCCATTCAGACGCGAGACAGCCCCATGTCCTTTGACCGTTCCATCAAAATCGCCCCTTCGATCCTCTCTGCCGATTTCGCCAACTTCGGCGCCGAATGCGAAGCCATCGAGGCGCAGGGCGCGGATTGGGTGCATGTGGATGTGATGGACGGGCATTTCGTGCCGAACATCACCTTTGGCCCTGCGACCTGTGCCGCGATCCGCCCGCATATCAAGGGCGTCATGGACGTGCATCTGATGATCGCGCCCGTCGATCCCTATATCGAGGCCTTTGCCAATGCAGGTGCCGATGTGATCACCGCCCATGCCGAGGCCGGTCCCCATATCCACCGCACGCTGCAGGCCATTCGCGGGGCAGGCGCCAAGGCAGGGGTTGCGCTGAACCCCGGCACGCCAGCCTCTGCCGTGGAATACCTGCTCGATATGGTTGATCTGGTCTGCGTCATGACGGTGAACCCCGGCTTTGGCGGGCAGAAGTTCATCCACTCCCAGGTAGACAAGGTCCGCCAGCTGCGCGAGATGATCGGCGACCGCGAAATCCATATCGAGATCGACGGAGGCGTTGATCCGACAACCGCGCCATTGGTTGCGGCGGCCGGTGCCGACGTGTTGGTCGCAGGCTCGGCGGTCTTCCGTGGCGGTTCGGTCAGCAAACCCGCGCCCTACGGCGAGAACATGCGCGCGATCCGTGCCGCCGCCAAAGCCTAACCCTTGACCGCGCCGTCGCTGAGCCCCGAGACCAGATAGCGTTGGGCAATCAGGAAGACGACCGTAATCGGAAGGCCCGACAGGATTGCTGCTGCGGCGAAATCACCCCAGAGATAGCGGAACTCGTTGAGATAAAGGCGCGAGCCGACGGCGAGCGTCATTTGGCTTTCCGAGCGGATCAGCACAGACGCAATCGGGTAGTCGTTAATAAACCCGATAAAGGCCAGAACAAAGACAACTGACATGATCGGCACGGCCAGCGGCAGGAAAATAAACCGGAAGGTCTGCCAAGGCGTCGCGCCGTCAATCGCGGCAGCCTTGTCCAATGCTGTGTCGATGCTGTCGAAGTAGCCCTTGATCGTCCAGATGTGCAGGGTCACCCCAGCCATGTAAATCAGGATCAGTGCGACATGGCTGTTGAGACCCAGAAGCGGGCTGACTTCGCCCAAGGCGTCAAAGATGGCGTAGATCGCCACCAGTGCCAATGTGGTCGGAAACATCTGGATCAGGAACAGCCCGTCCAGCATCGCAGCCTTTCCTTTGATGCGGATGCGGCTGAAGGCGTAGGCCGAGATGGTGGCAATCGCCAGCACACCAAGCCCCGCAATCAGCCCGATCTTGATCGAGTTCCACATCCAAAGCATCACCGGGTAGGGCGGTTCGACCACGGTGCCATCTGCGCGCGTGTAATCGAGGCCGAAGGCTAGATACCAATGCTCCAGCGTCGGATTCTCGGGGATGATCGAACCGACCGAGAAATTCCCTTCACGAAAGCTGATCGACAGCACCATGAAGAAGGGGAACAGGATCAGCGCCAGAAACACCAGCATGAACCCATGCGCGAGGCAATTTTTGATGAACAGGTCGCGGGGACGTTCGACGATCATAGCTCAGACCCTCCCTGACCGGCGCTGTGCGGCGCGGCGCATAGCGACAAAGTTGGCATAGGAAATTGCGGCGACCACAACAAAGATCAGCAGCGTGATTGCGCCCGCCAGACCAAACTCTTGCCCTGCGTTGTCGAAAGCCAGACGGTAGGTAAAGCTGGCAAGGATATCAGTCTCGCCCGCCGGAATGACTGTGCCGGGTATGTCCGGCAGGCCGCGGGTCAGCAGGAAGATCAGCACCATATTGTTGAAGTTGAACGCAAACGACGCGATCAGCAGCGGCAGGAATGGCGGGATAATCTGCGGCAGGGTGATGGTGAAGAAGACGCGCAGCGCGCTTGCCCCTTCCAGGGCTGCCGCCTTTTTGTGATCTTCCGGCACCGACTGCAGGAATCCCATCGCCAGCAGCATCATGTATGGATAGCCCAACCATGTGTTGACGATCAGCACCATGGTCCGCGCGAGCGTGCCGTCGGTAAACCAGTTGGGGGTGATGCCGAACAACGCCTCGAGGATCAGATTGATCTCGCCAAAGTTCTGATTGAAGAGCCCGCGAAACACGAGGATCGAGATAAACGCCGGTACGGCGTAGGGCAGGATCAGAAGGATACGGTAGAGCGCCTTGAACCGCAGGTGCGGCCACTGCAGGATCACGGCCAGTGTCAGGCCGACGGCAAAGGTGAAAACGACCGACAGGATCGCGAAGACGAAGGTCCAGATAAAGATGCTGACCATGGGACCGCGGATGCCTTCGGACTGGAAAACGCGTTCGAAATTGTCCCAGCCGATGTTGACACGCCAACCCGGTGGCACTTGTTCACCCTCAGGCGTTTCAAAGAAGCCGATATCGTGATTGGCGGTCAGCACTGTCCCGTCCGCGGCGACCAATGTGTCAGGCCCTGTTTGCTGATAGTCGGGGGTCACTGTTGCAAATGTCCGCAGGCCCGCGTTCTGGATCAATGTGCCTTCCGGCGTAACCAGCGTCAGCAACCCCAAGCCCTCGCGCAGGCGGATGGCATCGCGGCGCTCGAGCAGGGTATCGGGTTCGGATGCAGGGGATAGTTTGGCTTCGGCAGGGCCTGTCAGCGCGACAGGCGCGGACAACAGCCCGCTTTCCGGCAGCCAGATGCGATAGCTGTCGCCATCGGCCGCGACAGCAAAAGGTTGTTCTGTTGCAGGGTCGATCGATGAGCGCGAGGTCAGAACCTCTACCGTGCGCTCATAGGTCAACAGATTGAAGGACGAGTAATTCGTGAAGCCGATGTAGATCGTGTAAACGACCGGAAAGGCGATAAAGATCAGGACTGCCGCAATGCCGGGAAAAATGAACCGCGCGCCATAGAACCGCTTTGCGCCAAAGACGATCAGGAAACCCGTGGCCAGCGCCAGCATGATCGCCCCGAAAAGTGGTTGCGCCAACGTGTATAGGACAAAGGCCGCAAAGAGCATTGCCATGCTGACAATCCCGACACCCAAAAGGCGCGGCAGGTCAGATCCTTCGGCTGCTGGAATATCGGTTGCGGCGGTCATTGCAGGGTCATCCCAAAACTGAAACGGGCGGCAGGTTTGTCCTGCCGCCCGTGTTTTGCCTTATTGGCCCAGAATGCGCGCTGCGGCGTCGTTCAGGGCTTCTTGAGGTGTTGCCACACCTGTGGTGATGTTGGTCAGTGCCGGACCCATCGCCGCCCAGAAGGCACCCATCTCAGGATTTGATGGCATCGGGATTCCGTTCGCGGCGACAGCCAGCATCTCGGTGACCAGTTCGTTGTTCTGGGCTTCGGCGGCAGAGGCATCGGCCAATGCGCCAAGGGCGTTGTTGGCGTTCCATGTCGCCAGACCGTCGTCGCTGGCCAGATAGTTCTCGATCAGTTCAACAGCGAGGTCGATGTTCGGCGAGGCCGCGTTGATACCCAGTGCCTGCACGCCAAGGAATGGCGGCGAGACATTGCCATTCACAGTCGGGATCGGGGCCACGCCAAAGTTCAGGCCCGAGTCCGCAAATGCGCCCCATGCCCAAGGGCCGTTCAGAACCATTGCGACTTCGCCATTGTTCATCGCGCCGTCCATCACACCATAGTCCACGCCCTGCGGCATGATCCCGTCGTCAAACAGCGACTTGAGCACCTCGGCACCTGCAATTGCACCCGCAGTATTCACGCCGGTCGTCGTGCCGTCATAGACGCCGTCGACCTTTTGGAAGGCATAGCCACCACCGGCCATCAGCATTGGCATGGTGAAGTAGGTGTTGTTGTAGTCCCAGAGGATCTTCTGGCCTTCAATGTCCAGGTCCGCGATTTCCTCAAAGGATGCAGGCGGCGTAGGCACCAGATCCTTGTTATAAATCAGTGTGACGGCTTCTACGGCGACAGGGTAGCCCCAGGTGCGCCCGTCAAATTGCACGGCTTCCATTGCGCTGCCCAGAATGTCGGCTTCCCAAGCGGCGGAGGGCTGCACCGGAGCGATCAGACCGCCGCCGGCCCATTCGCCAAAGCGGTCATGCGCCCAAAGAACGATGTCAGGACCGTCGCCGGTCGCTGCGGCCTGCTGGAACTTCTGCGGCAGGTCGGGGTCAACGACCTCGACTGTGACTTCGATACCAAGGTCGTCAACAAAGGGCTGGACGGCAGCGATCAGCGCATCCTGATCGCGGTTTGCACCGGTCCAGATCAGCAGTTTGCCGTCTTCCAATGCCGCGGCCGGCATGGCTGTACCAAGCAGCAGCGCCAGTGTGGTAAGTGACTTTTTCATGTGTTCTCCTCCCAGAGAGTTGGCTTCAGGTCGAAAGGGCCAATGCCCCGTCGTGTTGCAGATAGGCAAAGCCGTTGCCGGGTAGCTTGAGCTTGGTCCCATCGAGGGTTGCGTGAAGCGGCCCGATCGGGGTCGCGTCACCGGATAGGGTGATCTCTTGCGGGTCTTTCGACAGGTTGAAGATGCAGGCGATCGTCTGCGCATCGGTTTGCCTGTGAAAGGCGAGCAAAGGTTCGGGTAGCGTCACAAAGTGCGTATCACCTTCGCGCAGAGCAGGCTGCGCTTTGCGGAAAGCGATGACTTCGCGGTAGAAATTCAGGATGCTGTCTTTGCGGGCGTCTTGAAGATCGACGGATCGCGCAGCCTGCGGTTCTTTTACCGGCAGCCACGGCCTACCGGTCGAGAAACCCGCATGCGGCGCGTCATGCTCCCAGACCATTGGTGTGCGGCATCCGTCGCGGCCCTTGACCGCGGGCCAATAGCGCAGCGCGGGCGGATCGGTCAGCTCGTCATAGGTCAGTTCGGTCTCGGTCTGGCCTAACTCCTCGCCCTGATAGATACCAATGGTGCCTTCAAAGCTCATCAGCATGGCACAGGCAAAACGGGCCATATCGTCTTCGCTGACGGCGTGTTCCGCCCAACGGGTCACGTGGCGTGGGACATCGTGGTTGCTGAACGACCACTTGGGGTGGCCGTCCGGTGCGCCTTGCTTGAAGCCCTCGATACAGCCGCGGAAGTGATCCACGCTAAAGTCCGGTCCCAGCATCGCAAAGCTGTAGGCCATGTGCAGACGCGAAGAACCAGCCGTGTATTCGCCCATGATCTCGATTGACCGGCGGCCCATTTCGCCGACTTCGCCGACCATCATGATGTCAACATACTGATCGGTCAGCCTGCGCAAGCGCTCAAGAAACCCGAGGTTCTCGGGGCGCGTCTTGTTGTAGATGTTGTTCTGCATCCCGTAGAGGTCAGTCGCCATGACCTGCGGCTTGGCCTGCGCCGGCGGGTTCGAGCGTAGCTTCTGGTCGTGGAAGAAGTAGTTCACTGTATCCAGGCGGAAGCCGTCCAGACCACGATCCAGCCAGAACTTGCAGGTCTCAAGGATCGCATCAACCACGTCGGGATTGTGATAGTTCAGGTCCGGCTGTGCGGCGAGAAAGTTATGCAGGAAGTACTGCCCGCGCTGTGGATCGAATTCCCATGCAGGACCGCCGAAATGGCTGTGCCAGTTGGTTGGAGGCGACCCATCTGGCAGCGGGTCCGCCCAGACATACCAGTCTGCTTTCGGGTTGTCGCGGCTCAGGCGGCTTTCCTTGAACCACGGGTGCTGGTCTGATGTATGCGACAGAACCTGATCCGTAATCACCTTGAGCCCCAACTCGTGGGCGCGCGCGATCAACGCGTCGAAATCTTCCAAGGTGCCGAAAAGAGGGTCGATGTCGGTGTAGTTTGACACATCATACCCCATGTCCTTTTGCGGCGAGGTAAAGATCGGGGACAGCCAGATGCAATCGACGCCGAGGCTCGCAATATGCGGCAGGCGACGTGTAATCCCCTTGAGATCACCGACGCCGTCACCGTCGTCATCCTGATAAGAGCGCGGATAGACCTGATAGATCACCGCGTCCCGCCACCATTCACGCATAAGTTTCCCCCCTGATTCGAGGCGACACTATCAAACACTCTGCATTTCTCAAAACGTTTTAAATTGTAGACAAGCATCCGATGTGGCGTCTATGTTGACTCTGAGGGGTGAGAAATGGCGTGAAATTTCTGATTTCTAAAACGCTTTGGAGGGATTGAATGGCGACGCTCAAGCAAATCGGCGCAGAGCTGGGATTGTCCCCTGCGACCGTCAGCCGCGCGTTGAACGGCTTTCCCGAGGTGAACCAGCGGACCCGTGACAAGGTGCGCGAGGTCGCTGACCGTCTGGGCTATAAACCGAACCGCGTCGCACAGCGGCTTGTCACTGGACGGTCGGGTATGGTCGGGATGATCATCAAGATCCGTGAAGACATGAGCGCGGACCAGACGTTCTTTGAGATGCTGACCGGACTGACGGCGGCCCTTGCAGCGCATGATGTTGATCTGGTGCTTGCGGTTGATCAGGGCGATGATCCGGTCAAACCATATGCCAAGATGATGGAGCGGGACATTCTGGACGGGTTCATCCTGAATGCCCCGATCGTGGGTGACCCGCGCGTCGCGTTTTTGCAGGAAAAAGGTATTCCGTTTGTCATGCACGGTCAGACCGCGCCCGACGTAGACTATGCCTGCTTTGGCATCGACAACGCGGCGGTTTCCGAAGACGCGGTGGGGCTTCTTGCAGCGCTTGGGCATAAGAGGATTGCGCTTTTGAATGGCAAAACGCGCTATGCCTATGCGCAGGACCGGTTGCGCGGTTTTCAGGTTGCCATGATGGCCCGCGGGCTGCCTGTCAGTTCAAGTTGTGTGAGCGGTGACAACGAAACCGAAGCCCAAGGCTATGCCGAGGCGCTGCGCATGTTAGCCGCTCCTGATGACCTGCCGCCGACAGCCATTGTCTGCGGATCGACCGTCTTGGCGGCGGGGGTCATGCGCGCCGTGGCTGACAGAGGGTTGCGCGTGCCGCAGGATATCTCGGTGATTGCCCATGATGACGCCTTGCCATTGATGCGGGCCATCAACTTTTCGCCTGCGTTGACCGTGACGCGCGCGCCCCTGCGCGACGCCTGCCAGCCTCTTGCCGATCTCCTGATCGACAACATCAAGGGCGCGGCACCGAAACAAGAGATTATCAAGGCCGAATTGATCGTGCGGGACTCGACAGGTCCGGCACCGAAGACAGGAACAGATCCATGGCACTAGACACAACTGATCAGCCAGCGCTTGAGACGACCGGTCTCGGCAAGTCCTATGGCGAGGTCGAAGTCCTTCGCAATATCAACCTCGCAATGAAGCAGGGCGAGTTTCTCGTCCTTGTCGGGCCGTCCGGTTGTGGCAAGTCAACCTTGCTGAACTGCATCGCAGGCCTTGAAGAGATCACCACGGGAACGCTGAACATCGGTGGCCGCAACGTGACTCAGGAACCGCCAAAGGACCGTGACATCGCCATGGTGTTCCAGTCCTACGCGCTTTACCCGACGATGAGCGTTGCGGAAAACATCGGTTTTGGAATGCGCATTCGAAAGGTGCCCAAGGCGCAGATGGATGCCAAGATCCTTGAGGTGGCGCAGCTTTTGCAGATTGACCACCTGCTCGACCGCAACCCGTCGCAGCTTTCCGGAGGCCAGCGCCAGCGTGTCGCGATGGGCCGTGCATTGGTCCGCGATCCCAAGCTGTTCCTCTTTGACGAACCGCTGTCGAACCTTGATGCCAAGCTGCGGGTCGAGATGCGTGCCGAGATCAAGAAACTGCACAAGACCACCGGCGCCAGCATCGTCTATGTCACGCACGACCAGATCGAGGCGATGACACTCGCCAGTCGCATCGTTGTGCTGAAGGGAGGTGACGTGCAGCAGATCGGGACACCGCAGGAAATCTACGACCGTCCAGCCAATACCTTTGTCGCGGACTTTATGGGCTCGCCACCGATGAACATCATCCCTGCCGAAGTCGTCGGTGGCCAGATCGTCATGGGTGACATGCGTTTACCGGCACCCGCGGGTTTGCCTGCAAAGATCAAGGTCGGCATCCGCCCTGAACAGATCGGGCGTACGGACAATGCCCCGGATGTGATCGTCACGCCAACCATGATCGAGAACACCGGCGCGGAGTGCTACCTCAATTTCGCGATTGCAGGTGTGAACGTGACGGCGCGCCTGCCAGGCCGCATGGACGAAGACCGGACTGACAAGGTTGGTCTGCATATCGCCGAAGGTGCGCTGCATTTCTTTGATGCAGAGACAGGGGTGCGGATCGCGGTCTAGCCACCCAGCTTGTTCAGGATGGGGCAGTCCGGGCGATCATCGCCCGCGCAGTCGCGCACGAGATCCGACAGCGTGCGCTGCATGGCCTGAAGATCGGCGATCTTCGTTTCGATCTCGCGCAGGTGCTCTTTGGCAATCGCCCTGACGTCACCGCTGGCGCGGCTGGTGTCTTCCCAAAGCGCGAGCAGGTTGCGGCAGTCTTCGATCGTGAACCCGAGCGCCCGCGCGCGGCCCAGAAACGTCAGCTTGTGCGTGTCGCTTTCGCGGAACGCACGATATCCGTTGGTATCGCGCAGCGGCGTGACCAGCCCGATATCCTCATAGTAGCGGATCGTCTTGGCGGGCAGGCCCGAGCGTTCGGCAGCTTGTCCGATGTTCATGCCGTCACCTCCTGTTTCGGCACCCAGCGCAGGCGCAGGGCATTCGACAGCACAAAGACACTCGACAGCGCCATCGCCCCCGCCGCCAGCATCGGCGACAAGAGCGGGCCGCCAAAGACGTAGAGCACACCAGCCGCCACAGGGATCAGCGCGGTGTTATAGGCAAAGGCCCAAAAGAGGTTCTCGCGGATATTGCGCATGGTGCGGCGGCTGACCTCGAACGCGTTGACCACACCGCCAACGTCACCCGACATCAGGACCACATCGGCGCTTTCAATTGCCACATCCGTGCCGGTGCCAATCGCAATGCCGATATCGGCGGCAGCAAGGGCAGGGGCGTCGTTGATCCCGTCACCGACAAAGGCAAGTTTGCCGTGTTTGTCCTGCAACTCCTTGATCGCGCGGACCTTGCCCTCGGGCAGCACCTCGGCCACGACATAATCAATGCCCAGCTTGGCCGCAATCGCATGGGCGGTGCCTGCATTGTCACCGGTGATCATGGCGACGGTCTTGCCCATGGCATGGAGCGCCTTGATCGCGGCAGGTGTCGCCGCCTTCACAGGGTCGGACACACCGATCAGCGCCGCCAGCTTGCCGTCAATCGCAGCATAAAGCGGCGTCTGCCCTTCGCCAGCGATCCGCGCGGCCGCATCAGCAAGCGCATCCAGCGCGATCCCTTCCTTCGCCATCAACCGGTCGGCCCCGACCAGCACCGCGCGGCCATCCACCGTCGCGCTGATGCCATAGCCGGTCAGCGTCTTGAAATCCTTCGGCGCGGTCAGGGTCAACCCGCGGTCCTTGGCGGCCTGCACGATGGCCCGCGCTATCGGATGCTCGGAATGATCCTCGACACTTGCGACAAGGCGCAGCACGTCATCCTCGGCAAAACCCGTGACCTCAAGCGCGGTCAGGGCAGGGTGGCCTTCAGTCAATGTGCCGGTCTTGTCAAAGGCGATGACCTCGGCGTCCTGCAGGGCCTGCAGTGCGTCACCCTTGCGGAAAAGAACACCCATCTCGGCAGCACGGCCAGTGCCCACCATGATCGAGGTCGGCGTCGCCAGACCCATCGCACAGGGACAAGCGACAATCAGCACGGCCACACCTGAAACGAGCGCGAAGCTCAGCGCCGGATCTGGGCCGAAAATCAGCCACGTCAGCACCGTGACCGCAGCGACGGCCAGCACGGCGGGGACGAAATACATGGTGATCTTGTTGACCAGATCCTGAATGGGCAGTTTGGCACCCTGCGCGTCCTCGACCATGCGGATGATCTGGGCGAGCATGGTGTCCTCGCCCGTTTTGGTCACGCGGAAGCTGAAACCTCCCGCACCATTCACCGTGCCGCCGGTGACACGCGATCCGATCTGTTTCTCCACCGGCACAGGTTCGCCCGTGATCATGCTCTCATCAACGTAAGAGGTCCCATGGGTCACTTCACCATCCAGCGCCACACGCTCGCCGGGGCGGACGCGGATGATCTGGCCAACGGCGATTTCGGCAATTGCGACCTCGCGGGTGTCGCCATCCACTTCGATCAGGGCCGACTTGGGCTGGAGGCCCACCAGTTTGCGGATCGCCTCGCCCGTGCGGCCCTTCGCGCGCGCCTCAAGCCAGCGACCAAGAAGGATGAGCGTAACGATGACAGCAGCCGCTTCAAAATAGACGGCGCGGGTGCCAGCGGGCAGTGCCTGCGGCAGGAATGTCGCGACTGTCGAAAACGCCCACGCCGCCGTTGTCCCGATGGCAACCAGCGCGTTCATATCGGGTGCGCCTTTCAGAAGGGCAGGCACGCCGCGCTCAAAGAAGATCCGGCCAGGCCATGCCAACACTGCTGTGACCAACACAAACTGGATGACCCAACTGGTTTGCATACCGATGGTATTGGCAATCAGATGATGCACGCCGGGCACAAAATGGCCGCCCATCTCCACGATGAAAACTGGTAGCGTCAGCAGGCCCGCAATCAGGAAGCGCCGCCACAAGGCATCCGCTTCGGCCCCTTTGGTGTTGTCGGGCCGGTCTGCGGCTAGGGCCCGCGGCTTGGCCTTATAGCCTGCCTGCGTCGACAGCCCCGCAATGATCTGCGGCGTCGTCGCGCCCTGCACAAATTTCACCACGGCTGATTCCGATGCCAGATTGACGGAAACCTCGGAGACACCCTCGCCCGCTGCCAGCGCACGCTCGACACGGCCCACGCAAGAGGCGCAGCTCATGTTCTCGATATCCAGCGTTACCTGATCCAGCGTCGCAGGATAGCCTGCCTGCGCCAAAGCGGCGGTCAGCCGCCCTGTATCTGCTGGGGCGTCATAGCTGACTGTCGCACTTTCGCTGGCAAGGTTGACCGCAACCTCGCGCACGCCGTCGACGGATTGCAGGGCTTTCTCGGCCCGTCCGACACAAGAACCGCAGTTCAGGCCGGTCAGTTGCATTTTGATAGTATCGGTCATTGCAAGGGCGTCCTTTTGCTGGTCGCCACTTACATAAGGGTTCCACTCACTGGAAGGTCAATGCCCTGCGCAAGATTTATCAGTTTGCCGCGCGCACCTGAGCGACTAGCGTTTCCAGATCGCTCAAGGGGACGGCGCCGGGAACCAGTGCCTCGCCGATGACAAAGGACGGCGTGCCGGTAAAGCCAAGTGCCTGCGCCAGTCCGCGCGACGCATCGATATGGGCTGTGATCGCATCGCTTTGCATGTCCTCAAGCAATTTGTCGATGTCGAGCCCGACCGCACGTGCGGCACCAAGAACCGAGGCTTCTTCGGCCCGCCCGCGCAGTTCCATAAGGGCCCAGTGCATCTCTTCATATTTGCCCTGCTCACGGGCAGCGAGTGCAGCGCGCGCAGCAAACACCGAGCCATCGCCCAAGATGGGCCATTCGCGGTAGACCACACGCACCGCGTCATCACTGGCCAACAGGGCCTTTACGTCACCTGCCGCGCGTTTGCAGTAGGGGCAGTTGTAATCAAAGAATTCGACAATGACGGCGGTCGGCTCCTCGGCGCCCATGAATGGCGCGTTGGGGTCGTTCTCCAGCAGGTTTCGCTGTTGGGCGAGGACCTGTTCATTTGCTGCAGCCTGTGCGGCCTGACGCTGTTCATCGAGGATGGCGACGGCTTCCATGATGATCTGGGGGTTCTCGAGGATCGCCTGCAGGGCCAGTTCCTTGATCCGCTCTTCTGTCAGTTCTTGCGCTTGAGCCGCCAGAGGTGCCGCCATCAAAGCCAGTGTCAGAAGTAGTCTTTTCATGCGTCTTCCGCCCATCAGAATAAAGATCGCAGCATAGAACCATGTTCGACCACCGGGGGCCAGACACAAACCCGTCACATGGCTGCATCTGTCCGCGTGGTCTTGCCGCAGCCAGCGCGTTCATCGCTTGTCGTGATGCGGCTGGCAGAGTAGGTCGAAACCATGACAGTCCAACCCCTCAAGGCGCGCAAGACAAGCTCTTGGATGACACGCGGTTTTTCTGCGGTCGCGGTGATCGTGACGATCATTTGCGTCATCCCCTATCTCGGGGTTCTGGCGGCGGCGGGATCAGGTTCATTCGAGACGCTGTCACATCTGGCCGAAACTGTGCTTGGCCGCTACACCGTCACTACGCTCGTGCTTGTGGCGCTGGTGATGACGGGCACGGCGGCCATTGGCGCGGGCGCGGCCTGGCTGGTCACAATGACCGAGTTTCCGGGTCGGCGCTGGATGGAGATCGCGCTGGCGCTGCCTCTGGCTTTTCCCGCCTACGTGCTGGCCTATGGATACACGCATATTCTTGATCATCCGGGCATCGTGCAAAGCACCTTGCGTGATCTGACCGGATGGGGGCCGCGCGACTACTGGTTCCCGGAAATCCGGTCAATCGGTGGTGCGGCGCTGATGCTGACGCTTGTGCTTTATCCCTACGTCTACCTGCTGGCGCGTGCGGCCTTTGCCGCGCAAGGATCAAGTACATTTCTCGCCGCCCGTGTCCTCGGGCAGACACCGCTGAGAGCGTTCTTCAGGGTGTCGCTGCCGATGGCCCGTCCGGCCATCGCGTCTGGTGTGATGTTGGTCGCGATGGAGACGATTGCGGATTTCGGGACTGTGGCCTACTTCGGCGTGCAGACCTTTGCGGTGGGCATCTATACAAGCTGGTTCACTATGGCCGACCGCGCAGCGGCGGCGCAATTGGCGCTGGGTCTTCTGGCCTTTGCCCTGTTTCTGGCCATTCTCGAGCGTACATCGCGCGGCGAGGCACGCTATGCCAACGGGCGCCGCAATGCGCCAATGCAGCGGATTACACTCGGCAGGGCACAGCGGGCGCTGGCTGCATTCTTCTGTCTTGTGCCTATTGCGCTGGGTGTTGTCCTGCCGGTTGTTGCGCTGGGAACAATGGCGCTGGGCTCTGAACAGGATCTTCTGAGCCCGCGCTATCTGGGCTTTATCCGCAACTCGCTGACTTTAGCGGCGGTCACGGCGGTACTGGCGGTGCTGGCGGCGCTGGTGCTGGGGACTTTGCACCGCACAATGGCCAACCGACTGACCGGAACGTCGCTATACCTCGCGCGGATCGGATATGCAGTGCCGGGCGGCGTGATCGCGGTCGGTCTGCTGGTGCCTTTCGCGGCCTTCGACAACAGTCTGGACGCTTGGATGCGGGCCAATTTCGACATCTCGACGGGTCTGCTTTTCACGGGCTCGATCTGGCTCCTGATCTTTGCCTATCTGATCCGCTTTCTCGCCGCTGCCATCGGTGCCTATGAAGGCGGCATCGCGAGCGTTGGCACCAACATTGATGCGGCGGCGCGCACCTTGGGACAGGACATGCCCGGAATGGTGCGGCGGGTTCACTTGCCGCTTCTGCGGACCAGCTTGCTGACGGCGGGACTCATCGTTTTTGTCGATGTGATGAAGGAATTGCCCGCCACGCTGATCATGCGGCCCTTCAACTACGACACATTGGCGGTGCAGGCCTATCGTCTGGCCTCGGACGAACGTCTGGAGGGGGCGGCGGTGCCGAGCCTTGTGATCGCGGCAATCGGGTTGATCCCCGTGGTCCTGCTTTGCCGCAGGATTGGCAAGGGGCGGGCATAGCGTCCAAGTCTGTTACCCACGGGTAACCCATGGGTTACAATTTTCGTAATGAAATTAATGATTTATTAGGAATTTCCCGCGCGCATATCTCGGGCTAGGCTGCTGTTCTCGCAACAAAAAAGGGCGTCACCGCAGTGACGCCCAGTCTAGAGTGGATGGGTGGGGCCTTATTCCCAACCAACCTCGTTAAAGATGCGCTGTGC
>CAZOMZ010000025.1:0-8683 GCA_964581065.1 uncultured Loktanella sp.
CCACGATGTTCATCGTGTAGCCCATGAAATAGAGCCCCGCGACACCCGTCAGGAACGCCCCCGGGATCGCAAGGCCAACCAGCAGAGAGGACCGCAGGCCCAGCGCATAGACGACCACGATCATCACGAGGATGATTGCCGCGATGACGTTCGCTTCCAGATCAGAAAGCATCGACTTGACCGTCTCGCTTTCGTCAAGCGTGTAGCGGACCTGCACGCTTTCGGGCCATTCGGCCTGTGCCCGTTCGATCACGGCGCGGACTTCGTCAACGGTTTCGATGATGTTGGCACCGACGCGCTTTTTGACCTCTAGCGCCAGTGCAGGCTGGCCGTCGATACGGGCAAAACCGCTGGGGTCTTCGAAAGTGCGGCGGATGGTGGCCACATCGGCAAAGGTAACGACCGTCTGGCCACGTACCAGAATGGGCAGTTCCATGACGTCTTCGAGGTTCTCGATCAGGCCCGGCACCTTCAGCACAACGCGACCTGCCTCGCTTTCGATGGCACCGGCGGCGATCAGCTGGTTGTTGGCAGTGATCGAATTGATCAGCTCGTCAAAGGTGATGTTGTAGGTCTCGAACACCGTGGGGTCGATCAGGACCTCCAGCAGTTCGGTGCGCTTGCCACCCACATCGACCTCAAGCACGCCGCCCAGTGATTCAATATCGTCCTGCAGATCCTCGGCCAATGCGTTGAGCGTCCGTTCCGGCACAGGGCCGGACAGGATGGCCGTCAGGATCGGAAAAAGGGCTGTGTTGATTTCGGTGACAATGATGGTCGCATCGGAGGGAAGATCGCCCTCGACCTTGTCCGCACCCTCGCGGACGTCATCAAGGGCGGTATCGGCATCGAAACCGGGTTCAAACTCAAGCTGCACACTGGCGCGGCCTTCACTTGCCGTTGCCGTCATTTCCTTGAGGCCGGTCAGCGAGGCAAACTCGGCCTCCATCGGCTTGGCCAGAACATCTTCGGCGTCCTGTGGTGAAATCCCGTCGACCGAAGCCGAGACATAGACCACAGGGATCGGGATCTCTGGGTTGCTTTCCTTCGGGATCGCGATGTAGGCCAGCGACCCGACTGCCAGCAGAAACACAAACAGCAGCAAGGCAACCTTGCTGCGGTTAAAGGCGGCGTCGATCAGCGTCTTCATTGATCAAGCTCCGCTTTGAGTTCACCGCCTGAGACCTGTGGATCAACGAGGTCGCCGGCTTTTACAAAGCCCTGACCGACAGTGATGATGTCAGCGTTTTCGGGCAGCCCCGTCACCCAGATACCGTCGGTTTGCGCCCGCACGATCGAGACCAGCGAAAAGGCCACGCGGTTGTCTGCGTCAACTGTCTTGATCCCAAGTTCGCCCGATGTGCCCAGCGACAGGATCGCGGGCGAGATGAAATGACCACGCGCCGAACCTGTCGGCAGGATCACCCGCGCGCTCAGACCTGCCGGCATCACGCTTTGTGGATTGTCGACGGTGACTTCGACGCGGAACGTGCGGGTCTGCTGATCCGCGTTACCGCCGATAAAGCTGACGCGGCCCAAACGTTCCTCGCCGGTGATGAACTGCACCTGAGCCATTTGGCCCGTCTCGATCCGTGCCAGCGCCTGTTGCGGCACCTGAATGACGACGGTCAGCGGATCGTTGTCCAGCACTTCGGCCACGATGTCGCCGTTGTCGACAAATTCTCCGACATCAAGTGTCAGATCGTTCAGGCGTCCTGCGAAGGGTGCGCGGATGATGGTGTTTTCAAGCTGTTCTTGAGCGGCTGTCATCGCAGCCTCGGCAGCCGCCTTGGCGGCACGTGCCTGCGTCACGCGATCCTCGGTTGCAACGCCGCGTTCCTGCAGCGCCAGCGCGTTCTCAAGATCGCGTGCCGCCTGTTCAAGCTGGGTGCGCGCCTGTGTGACCTGTGCGGTCACCGTCACAGAGTCCAGCCGCCCAAGCTCTTGTCCTGCCTCGACAAAACTGCCGCGCTCGGCGCTGACCGAAATCACTTCACCGGGGGCTTCGGCCTGAATACGGCTGACACGGTCGGGTTCGGACTGACCTTCAGCGGCCAGAACCAATTGCACGTCTTGGGCAACAGAGGGCATGACGGCGACACTGATCGCCTGCTCGGTCGGTGTTTCGGCAACAGTCTCGGTGACTTCCGGCGTGCCAGGCGCGAGATAGCCGCTGCCCATCCACCCCACCAGCAGCAGCACAAGCAGCAATGCAATCCACTTTGACCGCCCTGCGCCTTTGTCACCTTGAAAGCTCAGTTTGCCTGTCAAATCAGGCGCCGTTTCACCCGTCATGGGATCGTCCTCGATGTCAGTTTATCAGCAAAATTGCTGCCGTTAGCGGGTAACTATGACTGAAAGACGGCATTTACTACCCATTTGGATAGATTTTCCTGAACGCGCAATCGGGGAGATCAGACCAGATGCAAATGGTTTTGCTCCAGCAAAGCAACGAGCATTCGCTTGCTTGCCAGACGGTGAGCGCGGTGAAGAGCGGCGGCCGTTTCGCCATCGCCTGCCCGGATTGCCTCAAGAACAGCACGGTGGTCCCTGTTTGATTGGTGGGGCATGGGCCGCAGGAACAAAGTGACCCGGCGCGCGCGACGCACCTGATCGGCCATCTGGCCGACAATGGCGGCAAGCCGCGCGTTTCCGCCCAGATCGACCAATGCCGTATGGAAGGCGTCATCGGCATCCGCCCAGGCCAGACGGTCTTCGCGGGCAAGCGCCGTTTCCATCGCGTCGATCGCGTCAGACAAGGGGGTCAAGTCGCGCGGGTCTGTGACACGCCCGGCCGCACTGGCAGCGGCCTCGCTTTCCAGCAGCGTGAGCAGATCGTAAATCTCGGCCATGTCCTGTGCCGAGATCGGCAGGATACGAATACCCCTGCGTGCCTGCACCGTCACCAGCCCTTGTTCTTGGAGGATCATCGCCGCCTCGCGCACAGGTGTGCGCGACATGCCAAGACGCGCAGCCAGTTCGGTTTCCAGATGGTTCGACCCGGGCGCGAGTTCACCGCGAAAGATCATCTCGCGCAGCGTATCAAGCGCGACAGCGACATTTGTTTTGCCCGCTGCCACACCGCTCATCCGATTTGGACCTTTCCACCGGTTTCGGCCGCGCGATAAACGGCGGCTTCAGTTTCTATTATGCGCAGATAGTCGGCAGCGGAGTTTTCGAATGCGCCGCTTCCTTGCAAGGCCGCAACGACATGGGCTTGCAGGGCACGGGTGCAGTCGCCGCCAAAGCCGTCAAAGGTATCTGGTCCCAAAATCACCTCCTGCGTATTTGCTCCGAAGGCCCGCAACAAGACCGAACCATCACCCGCAAGTGTCAGCACCCCCTCGGTGCCTTCCACCAATGCTTCGCCCATGGTCCGGCGGCGGTTGTCGGCGGCATGGTCAAGACAACGGTTCGCATCAAACACCGACCGAACGCCGTTCTGATGGGTGTTGATCACATAACCTGCGTCTTCGCCCTTCAGCACCGGATTGACCTGCCTGAGGTCGGCATAGACCTCGGTGATCTCGCCAAAGAGAAAGCGGAAGACATCAATGAAATGCACGCCCGTCTCGTGGATCAGAAGGCGCGGCATCTCGCGGAAATAGGGCTGGCGGTCAAGGTAGGCCTGCGGCCCCTGACCATCGCCCGGTCGCAGGCGAAAGGTGGCTTGCAGCACCTCACCTACCTGCCCTGCCGCGATGGCCCGCTTGATGGCTCTGTACCACGGCTGGAAACGGAAGTTCTCGTGGACAATGAGGTTGGTGCCGGCTGCCTGAGCCAAATCAACCATCTCTTGTGCCTCTTGCAGTGAAAGGCAGAAGGGCTTTTGGCAAATGATCGTCGGCACGCCTGCCGCGATGGCTGTCCTGATCGCCGCCGCATGGCCTGCGGGCGGCAGGATGATGTCGAGGATATCGGGCCGCACCTCTGCCAGCATCGCCTGCAGATCGGCAAATGCGGCAAACCCTGTCGACGCTGCCCGCGCAGGATCGCGGTCGCAGACAGCAACGACTTCTGCACCGGCGATCCGCTGCCACCCGTCCAGATGGAAGCGGCTGAAATATCCCGCACCCAGACAGGCAACACGCAAGGTCATTGCAACACCCTTTGCCGGATGGCCTCGGCTGTCTGGCCAGTTGTGGCGGTGCCGGCAAGGTCGGGGGTGACCACAAGTCCCTCATCGGCAACCTGTTCGACGCCTGCGCGCAGCCGTTCCGCATCCGCGTTCATGGCGGGAACACCATGTTTGATTCCCAGCCACTCCAGCATCATCGCCGCCGACAAGAGCATTGCCATCGGGTTTGCCTTCCCCTGACCGGCGATGTCGGGGGCCGAGCCGTGGCAAGGCTGGAAGACCGCATGATCCAGCCCGATATCGGCGGAAGGCGCCATGCCCAGCCCCCCCATCAGACCCGCACCAAGGTCCGAAAGGATGTCGCCGAACATGTTTTCGGTAACCAGCACATCAAACTCCCACGGGCGTTGCACCATCCAGAGCGCCATCGCATCGACATAGGCATGGTCGGTCCGCAACTCGGGGTAGGCGCGCGCCTCGGCATCAAAGATGCTGCGAAAGAATGCAAAGGCGCGGAAGACATTCGCCTTGTCCACGCAAGTGACGCGCCCCTCGCCCCGACCATCCGCCTTGCGCTGGCGGGCCATATCAAAGGCAAAGCGGAACAGTTTTTCACTGACCGCACGCGTAATCCGCAGGGTCTCGCGGGCCTCGTCCTGCATGACCTCGCCGGTGCCTTGGGTGAAAAACAGCCCTTCGGTGCTTTCGCGGATCAGGACAAAGTCGATCACCTTGCCCTCGGGGATCTTCAGCGGACTCAGCTTGCCACCCGCCACGCGCACAGGCCGGACACCGGCAAAGAGGTTGAAGATCTTGCGCAGGTCGATCTGCGGGGTGATCTCGGTCCCGTCAGGATAGCGCACGTCCGGCAGGCCCATCGCCGAAAGCAGGATCGCATCCGCCTTTCCGGCCGCATCGCAAGAGGCTTGCGGCAGGCTCTCGCCCGTTTTTGCATAGTGGGCCGCCCCTGCGGGCAGATGGGTGAAGTCCAGCGCGTAATCGGTCGCGGCATCAGACATCGCCTGCAAAAGGGCCACCGTCGGGGCCATGATTTCGGGACCGATGCCGTCACCGTCAAAAACTGCTATCTCGAATCTCTGCATGTCGGGTCCCCTGCTGACTGTTCTTGACAATGTATACATTAACGTATGCATTGATCCAGCAAAACCTCTGCGATTGCGCTTGGCAGCGCGATACGCCAACGTGAGATCAAGGAGAGGGGCAGCCATGTTTGCGGTCTGTGTAACGTTTCAACTCAAAGCAGGCGCTGCGCCGGACTTCATGCCGCTGATGCTGGAAAACGCGCGCACCTCGCTGCGGACCGAGGCGGGCTGTCACCAGTTCGATGTGGCAACCGACGAAGGCAGCCCCGATGCCGTCTTTCTCTACGAGCTTTACACAGACCGCGCGGCCTTCGACGTTCACCTTGCCAGCGCGCATTTCGTGGCCTTCGATGCCGCGACTCGTGACATGATCGCTGGGAAATCCGTCACCACATGGGCAAAGGTCGTTCAATGAGCACATGGGAAGTCCACGCCATCAAATACGCCGACCGCGATGCGCGGACCCGTGCCGACAGTTTTATCTTTGACGACAACCACGACGCACCACATGCGATGGACTATTTCATGTGGCTTTTGCGGCGCGGGGATGAGGTGATCCTGGTCGACACCGGTTATGACGATGCCGAAGCCGCCAACCGCGACCGCCCGATCCGCCTGAACCCAACCGAGGCGCTGGCCCCATTCAACCTGCGCGCCGAAGATATCACTCAGGTGATTGTCACCCACCTGCACTATGACCACGCCGGCGGGCTACATCTATTCCCCAATGCCACGCTGCACCTGCAGGCCGCTGAAATGGCCTATGCCACGGGACCGTGCATGTGTCACGACACGCTGCGCATGCCTTTCACCGCAGACCATATCTGCGAGGCCGTCAAACGGCTCTATTCAGGACGTGTGGTATTCTACGACGGTGACGGGCAGGTCGCCGATGGCGTCACCGTCCATTGCATCGGCGGGCATTCACGGGGCCTGCAGGCGGTGCGCGTTCTGACGGAGGCAGGATGGCTGGTCCTTGCCTCTGACGCTGCGCATTATTACGAGAACTTCGAGGCACGTAAGCCGTTTCCGATTGTGGTGGATTTGCAGGATATGCTTGACGGGTTCGAGACACTCTACCGTTTGACCAGTGAGCCTGCGCTGATCATTCCCGGGCATGATCCATTGGTCCGGCGATACTTCCCGCAAGGCATCGCACCACATATCACGCGGCTCGACAAAGGACGCACGGCATGAAAATCGGGGTAATCGCAGACGACTTTACAGGCGCGTCGGATATTGCCCTGACACTGGCCGAAGGTGGCATGCGCACCGCGCAATTCGTCGGTGTCCCCAGCGGGGATGTGGATGTCGAGGCCGGTGTCGTTGCCCTCAAATCCCGCACGATCCCCGCTGACGATGCCGTCCGGCAGAGCATTGCGGCCTGCGACTGGCTGATCGGACAAGGGGCCGAGCAGATCATCTTCAAGGTCTGCTCGACCTTCGACAGCACCGATGCAGGTAACATCGGGCAGGTGGCAGAAGCGCTCGCCCAGCATCTTGATGCCAGTCAGGTCATGGTCTGCCCCGCCTTTCCGGCCTCCAAGCGCAGTGTCTATATGGGACATCTTTTTGTCGGTGACGTGCTGCTGAATGAAAGCGGGATGCAGGATCATCCGCTGACCCCCATGACCGACCCCGACCTGCGGCGCGTGTTGAAGCGTCAGACCGGCTGGCCGGTCGGCCATATCCCACATGCGGTGGTTGCCAAGGGCCCACAGGCCATTGTCGCCGCTTTCGCGGAAACGCCCCGGATGCACATCGTCGATGCCATCAGTGACAACGATCTGCATGCAATCGGCAAGGCCGCTGCAGGGAGAAAGCTTTTGGTGGGCGGCTCGGGCATCGCCATTGGTCTGCCTGCCAATTTTGGCAAGACTCCGACGCAACCGGCCTGGGATCCGGTGATCGGGCCCGGGGTGGTCCTTTCAGGCTCTTGCAGCCGCGCCACGCGCGGACAGGTCGCGCATTTCCGACAGTCTGCCCCGTCGATGGAAATCAGCGCAGACGCGGTCATGGCGGGCGAGGTTTCCGCCAACAGCTTGGCCGATTGGGTCATGGCGCAAGACACCGCCCCGCTGGTCTTTTCGTCGGCCGATCCGGCCATCGTGGCAAAAGCGCAAGAAACCTACGGGCGCGATACGATTGCCGGGAAGATCGAGAGCCTGTTCTCGGACCTTGCGGCGAGCTTGGTCGAACGCGGTGTCAGACGGCTGGTCGTGGCAGGGGGCGAAACCTCAGGCGCGGTGGTTACGGGCCTGAATGCACAGGAACTTCATATCGGGCCACGGCTTGCGATCGGGGTGCCCGCGATCAGATCAGGTGATATCGCGCTGGCACTCAAATCCGGCAACTTCGGCGCCGAGGACTTCTTTTCGACCGCCCTGCGCGACATGGGCCGCGACGCATGAGCGAAGAGACCAAAGCCCGCGAAGCAATCACCCGCTTTGCCAAGTCGATCTTTGATCGCGGGCTGACTTGCGGGGCATCGGGTAATATCTCGCAACGGCTTTCGGACGGCACTTTGCTCGTGACACCAACCGGCAGTTCGATGGGGTTTCTCGATCCTGCGCAGATCAGCAAACTGACCGAGGACGGCACGCATCTGTCAGGCGACGCGCCCACGAAGGAGGTCGCACTGCACACGGCCTTTTACCACACGCGCGCGGACACCGGTGCTGTCGTGCATCTGCATCCAACCCATTCCGTCGCCCTGTCGATGCTGCCTGACGTAGACCCCGACAATGTGCTGCCACCCCTGACCCCCTATACGATCATGCGGCTGGGCAAGGTCAAACTGCTGCCCTTCTTCCTGCCGGGCGACCCTGCAATGGGCGAGGCGGTCAGAGGTCTCGCGGGCAAACGAAGCGCCGTGCTTTTGGCCAATCACGGGCCTGTCGTGGCTGGCAAGACGCTGGACGCCGCCGTCTATGCGATGGAAGAACTCGAAGAAACCGCGAAGCTCGCAATCCTGACCCGCAGCCTTGATGCCATCGGCCTGTCTGACGCCCAGGTCGCCCAGGTCGTCAGACAGTTCAACGTCGATTACGACTGATCAGCCGGCATCGGGCAGTGTGAACTCCACACGGCGGTTCAGCGCGCGGCCATCTGGGTTGTCGGCACCGTCATCGGTCAGGTTCGGGGCCACAGGGTCAGCCTCGCCGACACCACGCGCCGTGATCACCTCTGCCGTCAACGGCGTATTGGCGACAAGCCAATCGCGCACGACCTCGGCACGGCGCTGGCCAAGCGCAAGATTGAATGCCTCGTCCCCGACCGAGTCTGTGTGTCCGGTGATTTCGAGCGCAGCCACACCTTCCAGTTTCTCACCAATGCCTGCCAGCACCTCAAGGGCTGCGGGGTTCAGTGACGCATCGCCAAAGGCAAACAGAACATCTGACAGCATCACCATCGCATCTGCCTCGCCATCCTCGCCTTCCCTGATCTCAAGCGCGGGATCGCTGGCGGCGATGTCCTCAAGACTTGGGACGGTCTCATCCAT
>CAZOMZ010000025.1:8783-14751 GCA_964581065.1 uncultured Loktanella sp.
TCCATGGCGTCGTCGGACATCGCGTCTTCGGTCGCCTCGTCGGCCATCTCTTCTTGCATTGTGTCTTCGGTCATGGGGTCGGTCTCGGTTTCCTGCGCCCAAGCCGGCCCCGCAAGGGCGGCCATGATCGTCAGAGTAATGAGTGTCGGTGTGCGCATTTTGATCTCCATTGCGTTTCGGCCCCCGTTCATTTGCTATCGCTTTCAGTGACTTGGCGGAAATGAACACAGATCATATCGGCGTCAGGGATTGTTGCAGGGCGCGGAGGCGGCTTGAGCAGACGTCAAAAACCCGATTTCATTGGGTGAAGTCACACATCGCCGCCTGTAACATGACGCTAAAGTGGGTTGGATTGCGTGCCCCGAGCCGATTTGATGCCCCATGGGGACGTCACGCGGCGCGCACCCGTGATCGATTGAAACAAAGATTGAGGATTTTATGGAACGCAACGCCGATTTTTCCCGCCGGGTCCTGATCCATTCCGACGACATGCCGTGGATTGCGTCCCCCATGCCGGGCGTGGACCGGCGCATGCTCGACCGCATCGGGGATGAGGTCGCACGCGCAACCTCGATTGTCCGCTACGCCCCCGGCAGCCGGTTCTCGGCCCACACCCACACCGGCGGGGAAGAATTCATCGTGCTGGACGGTGTCTTTCAGGACGAACACGGCGACTATCCGGTGGGCACCTATGTACGCAATCCGCCGACAACATCACACACGCCCGGCGCAGAAGAGGGCTGCACGATCTTTGTCAAACTCTGGCAGTTCGATCCTGACGACCGCACTCAGTTCCGGCGCGAAATGTCAGAGGGGCTTGCACCGGTCGGGTCCGGAATCCGCGCGGCAACGCTGCACGAAGACCCCCGCGAAACCGTGCGATTTCTGGCAATGGACGCCGGTGCGAAACTGACCGAGACACCTCAAGGGGGTGCCGAAATTCTGATCATTGCGGGCAGCGCGACCGAGGGTGGTGATGCATTGGCCAAAAACAGCTGGTTGCGTCTGCCCGACGGCGCAGCGCTTGAACTGACCGCAGGCGAAACAGGTGCCCAGATCTGGATCAAGACCGGACATCTGCCGTTTGCAAAGGCGCCTGACGCTTAGGCGCGAAAGTCTTCGGGGATACGGTCGACACCGTCCAGAAGCAGGTCGGCCATGACCTCGCCTGACTTGGGGGCCATGCCAAAGCCGATCTTGAAGCCGCCATTGGCAATGAATTCCCCATCGCGGACGGGGTGGGCCCCCAAGACTGGCGCGCGGCTCTTGCTGCGTGGGCGGACACCGGCCCAGCGCGCAATGACAGGGGCGCCGGCAAGAACAGGGAAGGCCGCACAAGCACGGGCCAGCACGTCGTCAAGTTGCGCATCTGTGGTGTCGGCTGCATCAAACGCGCGCTCCGACGTCGATCCAATTGCGACAGTGCCATCCGTATGCGGAATGATATGCAAGGCATCCGCAAATAGCTGCGGGCTGCCAGCGGCGTTGAAGTCCAGCAGGGCCGCCTGCCCCTTCACGCCGGTTCCTTCCACCTCTTTCATCCCGTCCCAACCGGTCGCCCAGACGACCTTGCCCTCGGGCGCCGCTGCCTCAACAACTTCACCGCCCAGCGCAACCACCGCTTTGGCAAGCGCCTGCGTGGCACGGCGCGGCTGGATCAGGGCGGAGAGTGTATCATGCACTACCAGACCCGTCGGTGACGGTGGCATCCAACGGCTATCACCTGCGGGGACGACTTCCCAAACCGCTTTGCCTTGCCATAGCGCCTTGGCGGTGTCAGCCCGCGCGCGCGCCAGTTCCACCGCGCGCTCATCCGCCAAGGGCTGCAACCGGCCAGAGCGCAGATAGCCGGCTTCCGCGCCAGAGGTGGCGCAGACCTCGGCCCAGAACCCTTCGGCCATGATCAGACTGTCGAATTGAAAGGCTTTCTTGTCGTTCCAGTTCTCAGGGACATGGGGCGCCAGCGCCCCGACCAAGCCGCCGCTCGCGCCAGCCGCAACGCCGTTGGGATCCACAACGCGAACACATGCCCCGCGCTTGGCGCAGGCATAGGCCACAGAGAGGCCGAAAACCCCCGCCCCCATGACCGTCACATCAGCCGTTGCCATTTTGCGTCTCCCGCCTCAAAGATGGCCTTGGTTTAAGGCAGGCAGTCATGACAGACCAGAGAGCACAGATCGTTTGGCGTGACGGCGTTCCGATCGCGACCGCATTTGACGATCCCTATTACTCGCTCGATAACGGTCTGGCCGAGACACGTCATGTGTTCTTGGCAGGCAATGGTTTGCCAGCACGGTTCGGCAAGGACTTTGTGATCGGCGAACTCGGGTTCGGAACCGGACTGAATTTTCTGGTGACTTGGGCCGCTTGGGATGAGGCTGGCAAACCCGGAACACTGACCTTCACGTCCTTTGAAGCCTTCCCGATGCCGACCGAGGCGATGGCCGAGGCCCTCGCCCATTTTCCCGAACTCGGCCCCTATGCTGAAAAGCTGTTGGCAGACTGGTCTTTCGCTGCGGGAGAAACCGTACTGGACGATGGGCTGACCCTGAATGTCATCACCGGAGACGCTCGTCTGACGGTACCGGCATGGCACGGCGCAGCGGACGCATGGTTTCTTGATGGTTTCTCGCCTGCCAAAAACCCCGAGCTGTGGGAGCCTGCGCTGATCCAAGCCGTCGCAAACCATACCAAACCAAACGGCACTGCTGCCACCTATAGTGCAGCAGGCCACATCCGCCGCGCGTTGCAGGATGCGGGCTTTGCGGTCACCCGCACCTCTGGCTACGGACGCAAACGGCACATGACGACGGCAAGGAAGCATGATGCAGAATAACACCCGCCTTGGCATCATCCTGATGACACTCACAACCTTTGTCTTTGCGGTGCAGGACGGCATCTCGCGTCATCTGGCCGACAACTACAACGTGCTGATGATCGTGATGATCCGCTACTGGTTTTTTGCGGCCTTCGTGATCAGCATCGCCAAGCGGCAGGCGGGGTCGATCCGTGCTGCTGCCGCCACGACCCAACCCGTCCTGCAAATCACACGCGGTGTTCTGCTGGCGCTGGAGATTTGCGTCATGGTCAGTGCCTTTGTCTTGCTGGGTCTGGTAGAAAGCCACGCGATCTTTGCCTGCTACCCGTTGCTGATTGCAGCCCTCTCTGGCCCTGTGCTGGGCGAGCAGGTCGGCTGGCGCCGCTGGGCTGCAATCGGGATCGGATTTGTCGGCGTGCTGGTGATCCTGCAACCGGGTTATGCGGTCTTTGCCCCTGCCGCGATTGTGCCTCTCGCCTCGGCGCTGATGTTTGCGCTTTACGGGCTGCTGACCCGCTTTGCCGCGCGCAAGGACACCACCGCCACCTCCTTTTTCTGGACTGGTGTATCCGGCGCCGTGGTGATGACCGTCATCGGCGTCTGGTATTGGGAGCCGATGACGGCAACCGACTGGATGTGGATGGCTTGCCTCTGCGTGACGGGCGCATCCGCCCATTGGCTGCTGATCAAGACCTATGAAGTGGCCGAAGCAAGTGCCGTCCAGCCCTTCGCCTATCTGCAACTTGTCTTTGCCGCAGCGATCGGGATTCTGATCTTCGGCGAGACGATCCGTCCGAATGTGGCGATTGGGGCTGCGATTGTTGTGGGCGCAGGCCTCTTCACGCTTTGGCGGGCAAGAAAGGTCGCAAGCTAGGTTTGCCGCTCACGGGCGTGGCACGGGGCGGATTGCAGGCGTGACTTCACCAAGGGCTTCGGGGCGCACCACTGGCCGGATCAGCGGTTTCTCACCCAAAAGCAGACGCGAGAAAGACACCGGACCGGTATTGCCGGTGAGCCGCGCTTCGTAGACAGGCAGGCTTTCGGTCACGCGCTGCACATAGTTGCGGGTCTCGCGGAAGGGGATGTGCTCGATCCAGTCCACGACGTCCATCTCGCGCAGGCGCGGATCGCCGCGTTCTTCCATCCAGGCCCTAGGTCGGCTCGGGCCCGCGTTATAGCCCGCCGCGATCATGACCGGTGTCGGCCCGAACTCCTCGGTCAGATAGGCGAGATAGGCGGCACCCAGTTTCGCGTTATACTCCCAATCTGCCGTCAACCGCGCGCGGGAATAGGGCAGGTCCAGCCAACCCGACACCTCTTCTGCGGTGGCAGGCATCACCTGCATCAGACCCAAAGCGCCAACAGGGCTGCCGATCGTGGTGTTGAACTCGCTTTCACGGCGGGCGATCGACAGCGCCAGTGACGCATCGACCGGCAGGTCCATCGCGGCCAGATCATGGATGGGGTAGTAGATTGTCGGTATCAGGATATCGCGCGTCACCGCCGTCTTGGCGAGAAGCAGCGTATAATACTCTTCGTCAATATGGCTGAGGTAGGCGCCCAGCGCCGCGATGCTTTCGGCATCCAGACGTCTGCCAAGTTCGGCAAAGAAAGTGACCGCCGCACCACGCTCGCCACCGGCCAGAAGCATCAGGGCCGCCTTGACCACCTCGTCTTCGAAAACGGCAGCACCCTGCCAGTTGATCACCTCGCCTGCCAACGCAGGCTGGAGCGGTCGGCCGATCTTTTCGGAGGCCAGCAACCCGTAAAAGCTGGTCTGATGGGCCGCGGCTTGGCCATAGGCACGCGCCGCCTCATCGATACCGCCTTTGACTTCGTAGGTGCGACCAAGCCAGTAGTGCATCCTTCCCAGCGAGATCGGCCCGCTTGAGGCACGCAGGCCGTTCTCGAAATGGCCACGGGCGGTGACCGGATCACCCAGATAGGTCAGTGCGATATAGCCCGACAGCCATTCGAGATCGGCATAGCTCTGCCCATCGCTCAGAAAATGCCGTGAGGCCAGACGATAGGCCGACTCGGCCCGCCCCTCGCGCATTTCCCAGCGCGCCAGTTCACGCCGCCAGCCTGACCAGCGGAAGGGTTCGCCCATCGCGGCAGCGCTGGTGGACCGGTCCGCCAGCATCGCTACGGCCTCGGTCCATTCGCCACGGCTGGCCAGCCAGTTGTAGCGGTCATAGGCAAGACCCGCATCAAGGCGCAAACCAGCCGGCACCGCAGCCACCAGCGCGGGCAGGTCGCTTGCGCGTGTCAGATAGCCGATGCGTGCAGCGACCAACTCGCGCTGGCCCTCGGGCAGGAGGGGCAGCATGCGCTCGGCCTCTTCGCGACGGGAGCGCCAGAGCAGTTCGTCGGTTCGCGCGGCATGATAGGGCCCAAGGATGTCACCGAAGGCCTGCACCATTGCGTCGTGGCCTTCTTCGGTCAGGCGCAGATTGATCCACGCTTCGCGCAGGACCGCCCGCGCCGCTTCGACGTTGCCTTCCGCAATCAGGGCTTGGGCAAGGCGGACGGCACCCTCACCGGTTCTGGGTTTTTCATCGGCGAACCAAGCGATGACCTCGGCGGAAGGATGCCCTTCTTCGATGGCCAGTTCCGACGCCGCACGGACCTGCGACAGACCCGGCCAGTCCGGACGGGCGGCGACAAAGCGCTGGTAGTCTGCAAACTCCGCCTCGCCTGCCCGCAGGCGCAGCCAGTCCACAACGGCAAGTGTCAGCGGATCGATATCCGCAGCCATTGTCTGCGCCGCCGCGAAGCTGTCCGCGCTCATCGCAACGGCTGCAATGCTTTGCTCCGGCACCGTCTGGGCCACGCTTGCGGTCGCCATAGCCGCCAGAAGGGCCATAGATGGAAGGATGCGCATGTGTCTGCTCTTGGACTTGTTTGGCAACAAGGTAACGGGAGGCCCGCGCGAAGCAACTCACTTTCACGGCAATCGGCAAGGACCAGCCACGATCTGCCCCGAAAAGTGGGGCTTGTCGAAAACGCGTTTGCGCACTAGGTTCCGCGCGATTTTGACACGGCCCTGCGGGGCCGCCACCACAAGAAGGAAGCGTGCCATGTTCAAGGGATCACTCCCCGCTCTCGTCACGCCGTTTGCGAACGGCCAAGTCGATGTTGCCGCGCTGA
>CAZOMZ010000026.1:0-14144 GCA_964581065.1 uncultured Loktanella sp.
CGTCTTTGCGCACGGCAAAGGCGTCCAGCACCTTGTCGTATTTGGCGCCGCAGACAAAGACCTCGGCCTCATCCGAGGTGCAGACCATTTCGGCCTTGGCCGCTGTCGGCACATAGACGCCCTCCGGTTCGCCATCCCAGACATCCTCGACCCGCTCACCGATCCCGTCAGCCTTGAAGCCTTCGATATTGATATCGACAGTTCCGGTGGCGGGCACGATGCAGGTCTCGTAGCCGGGGACAGCATATTCGAAGGCCTGCCCCTTCTTCAGCTTGACGATGTTGAAGTAATTGAGCGGCACCAGCGGATCATCCACATCCACAATCGGTTTGTTCTGGTTGTCATAGGGTGGAATGTGCATCTTCAGTTCCTCTCACGCATCCGTCGGGCCGGGGTGGTCGGCCATGAATTGCATCAATGTTGCGGTATCAGCCATGGCAGGCGCACAGCCCGGCCGCGAGACCGTGACCGAGGCACAGGCCGAACCGCGCAGGATCGCATCGTGCAGCCCCTGCCCCTCGGCCAGTCCGGTCACCAGGCCCGCCATAAAGCTGTCGCCGGCTCCTGTGGGCTTCAGTGCCTCCACGGGCCAGATACCGGTGTGGATTTCCGCGCCGCCCGCAAAGGTCACAGCCCCCTTCTCGCCCATCTTGTAGACGACGATGGTTGCCGTGCTTTCGGCAAGCGCTCTGGCCTTGGCGAGGCCCTTTTCGATGCCGCCCGCCATAAAGCCGAACTCTTCGTCATTCCCGACGATCATGTCAGAGGCTGCCGCCGCGCGGCTTAGCACCTCTTCGGCGACCTGCGGCGAAGGCCATGAATAGGGGCGATAGTCCACGTCGAAAATAATCGGCAAACCCGCAGCCCGCGCACGATCAAAGGCGTCAAAAGTCGCACTGCGCGAAGGTTCGGCGGCAAAGACCGTGCCCGCCGTAATCAAAGCACCGAATTTCGCATAATCGACCGCGGCCACATCCTCCGCATCCATCTGAAAATCCGCCGCCCCGTTGCGGTAGATCACATTGCGGTGCCCTTCGACGCGGCTTTCGTAGAAAGCGAGCGAGTTGCGGTATTCGCCCCCGACCGGCTTCACGTATTCAGTGCCGACGCCGTAGCGTTTGAGCTGCCCGATGCAGTAGCTGCCGACGCTGTCGTCCGACACGCGCGTGACCAAAGACGCCTGCCCGCCCAGTTTGCAGATACCGGCCGCGATATTGGCCGACGACCCGCCCAATCCGACACTGACCCGCTCGGCATCCTCGACGGCGACACCGGGATCGGTGAAAAAGTCGATCCCCGCCCGCCCGATCACCAGAAAGTTGTTCTGGCGGATACCTGTCAGCAGATCCGTCATCAGACGCCTTTCCGCTGTTTGGGACGGCTGGATTCCCAATCGATATGGGCCTCGCGAACCTTGTCAGAGGTGGTGATATGCGGCGTGCCCACTTCCCACCACGCGTGCCCTTCGGTGGTCCAGCCCTCGTAAGGATCAACCTGCATCGCGATCACATAGGTCCGGCTCGAAGCCTTGGCCCGCTGGAACGCAGCTTCCAGTTCTGCCGGAGAACTGACCGTCTCGGCTTCGGCCCCCATTGCGCGAGCATGGGCTGCAAAGTCCACGCTGACTTGGGTGGTGGCCGTCGGGGTATCAGCGATAAGGTTGTTGAAACTCTCGTTTCCGGTGTTGTTCTGCAGCTTGTTGATGACTGCGAAACCGCCGTTATCCAACACTAGGATGATCATCTTTTTATCAGTGAGAACCGACGAGTAGATGTCGGAGTTCATCAAAAGATACGACCCGTCACCGGTAAAGACGATGGTATCACGCTCCGGCTCCATCTGGCTTTGCGCAATGCGCGCGCCCCAGCCGCCCGCAATCTCGTAACCCATGCAGGAAAAGCCGAATTCGACATCCACGGTGCCGATATCCAGCGTCTTCCAGTTGGCTGTCACCTCCGCAGGCAGGCCACCTGCCGCAGCGACGACCCTGTCGCGCGGATCGCAGAGGCGGTTCACTTCGCCAATCGCCTGCGCATAGGACGCAGGGCCATTCCCGACGCGGGTGTTCTCGGCCACATAATCATTCCATTTCGCGCGCTCCGCCTGCGCCCTATCCGTCCAATCGGCAGGCGCACGGTAGTCCGCGATGGCCTCGGCCAGAGCTGGCAGCCCCTTCTTGGCGTCCCCTACGACCGTCGTCGACAGATGCTTGGCCGCGTCATGCCGCCCGACATTCAGGCCGATAATCTTGGCGTCCTGCGCAAATGCGGTCCATGACCCCGTGGTGAAGTCCTGCAGACGGGTGCCAACGGCCAGAATGACGTCCGCCTCTTCGGCAATGGTGTTGGCAGAATCAGATCCCGTGACCCCGATCGGGCCGATATTCAGCCCGTGGTCATGCACCAGATTGGCGCGGCCCGCGATGGTCTCGACAACGGGAATGCCCGTCGCCTCGGCAAGGGCGGTCAGTTCGGCGACGGCATCACCGTATTGCACCCCGCCACCCGCAATGATCATCGGACGCTTGGCCGCCTTGAGCAAAGCAGCAGCGTCCGCGACTTCGCGCGCGTCTGGCGCCTGACTGCGGATGCGATGCACGCGCTTGTCAAAGAAACTGACGGGATAGTCATAGGTCCAGCCCTGCACGTCCTGCGGCAGACCGATGAAAGCAGGGCCGCAATCGGCAGGGTCCAGCATGGTGGCGAGGGCAGCAGGCAGAGACTGGATAACTTGCGCGGGATGGGTGATGCGGTCCCAGAACCGGCTGACCGCTTTGAAAGCGTCATTGGTGCCAAAGGTCGGATTTCCGAAATGCTCGAGTTGTTGCAGCACCGGATCAGGCAGGCGCGTCAGAAAGGCATCACCGCAAAGCAGAAGCATCGGCAGGCGGTTTGCATGCGCCAAAGCCGCCGATGTCAGAAGATTCGCCGTCCCCGGTCCGGCAGAGGCCGTGCAGAACATGAAACGACGGCGCAGCCACGCCTTGGCATAGCCTGCAGCCGCAAATCCCATCCCCTGCTCGTTCTGGCCACGGTAGAGCGGCAGCACCTCGCGGTTTTCATACAGCGCCTCGCCCAGACAGGTCACGTTGCCATGTCCGAAGATACCGAATCCCCCGCCACAGACGCGTGTCTCGACACCGTCGATCTCGATCCATTGATTGGCCAGATAGCGGACAATCGCCTGCGCGGTTGTCAAAGTCACAGTTTGCACGGGCTGCCCCATGTTCTCCCCCCTCAGACGACACGAAATGTGCGATGGTCACGATTGCATATTGACCTGCGACCTAGAATGACGATACCAAAATTGCAACCGGTTGCAAACGGTTTTTGGGAGGGCCGCCAGCATGGCAGAAATCGGGATCGGCATTGTCGGTGGTGGCTACATGGGCAAAGCCCATGCGGCGGCCTACAGCGCTGTCGCCACGCTTTTCGATACTGCACTGCGCCCGCGGCTCGAAATGGTTTGTGCCACGTCTGATGCCTCCGCCGAACGCTACCGCGCCGCATTCGGATTCGCACGCGCGACCTCGGATTGGTCGGAACTGGTGAATGACCCGCAGGTCGAGGCCGTCGTCATCGCCTCGCCGCAGTCCACCCACCGCGAGATTGCCCTTGCCGCCTTTGCGCTCGGTAAGCCCGTCTTTTGTGAAAAACCGCTGGGGGCGTCGCTCGCGGATTCAGAGGCAATGGTCAAAGCCGCCAAAGACAGCGGTGCCATCAATATGGTTGGCTTCAACTATATCCGCACGCCCGCATCGCAATTCGCGCGGCAGCTGATCGCCGAAGGCCGCATCGGTGAAATCACATACTTTCGCGGCGAGCACACCGAGGATTTCCTTGCCGATGCCACAGCGCCCGGTGACTGGCGCACGCAAGGTGCGGCCAACGGCTGCATGGGCGACCTTGCCCCGCATATGATCAACGGCGCACGCGCCTTGGCGGGTCCGATCACATCGCTTTGTGCGCAGGTCGAAACCGTCCACGCCACGCGCGGCGGCCAGCCTGTCACCAACGATGATCAGGCGCAGTTTATGTGCCGGTTCGAGAACGGCGCGCAGGGGCATCTTTTCTTCAGCCGCGTCGCGACGGGCCGCAAGATGGGCTATGCCTATGAAATTCACGGCACCAAGGGCCAGATCCGTTTCGATCAGGAGGACCAGAACGCACTCTGGCTCTATACGATGGAGGGGCCAGAGGCCGAACGCGGTTTCCGGAAGATCCTGACGGGACCGGCCCACCCCGACTATCAGGCCTTCTGCCTCGGGCCGGGGCATGGCACCGGCTATCAGGATCAAATCATCATCGAGGCGAAGGACTTTCTGACTGCCATCGCTTCGGGGCAAAACATCTGGCCGACCTTTGCGGAAGGCTGTGAGGTCAACCGTGTCGTTACTGCCGCATTGGAGTCCAGCGCCAAACAGGCATGGGTCAATGTGGCCGACTATTAGAAAGCAAGAGACATGATCAAGATCGGCAACGCGCCCTGCTCATGGGGCATCGAATTCGCCTCGGACCCCGCCTACCCCACATGGCAGTCGGTCCTGAGCCAATGCGCGCAGGCGGGCTACAAGGGGATCGAACTGGGCCCCATCGGATATATGCCCGAAGAACCTGCCGTGCTGCGCGAGGAACTCGACAAGAATGACTTGTCGATCATCGGTGGCGTGGTCTTCCGTCCGTTCCATGATCCCGCCAAATGGGACGAGGTCATGGACGCATCGGTGCGCACCTGCAAGGCACTGGTCGCCCATGGCGCGCAGCATCTGGTGCTGATCGACAGCATCTCGCCCCGCCGCGCGCCCACCGCTGGCCGCGCCGATGAGGCCGAGCAGATGGATGACGCCGAATGGTCCGCCTTCCGCGACCGCATTGCGACCATCGCCAAGATGGGAACCGAGGAATACGGGCTGACCGTCGGCATCCACGCCCATGCCGCCGGCTTTATCGACTTCGAGCCGGAACTGGAGCGCCTGCTGGACGAGGTGGACGACAGCATCCTCAAGATCTGCTTTGACACGGGCCACCACTCCTATGCGGGTTTTGATCCCGTGGCCTTCATGAAGCGGCACATCGACCGGATCAGCTATATGCACTTCAAGGACATCGATCCGGTGGTGAAAGCCGATGTGGTCGCCAACCGCACCGATTTCTACAAGGCCTGCGGGCAGGGTATCTTCTGCAACCTCGGACAGGGCGATGTGGACTTCCCTGCCGTGCGCCAGATCCTGCTCGATGCTGGGTTCGAGGGCTGGTGCACCGTCGAGCAGGACTGCGACCCGTCCATGCCGGGCACCCCGCTTGAGGACGCCGAGGCCAACCGCAAGTATCTTGAGTCCATCGGCTTTTGAGCCCCTGACTACGAAAGAGTGACACGATGACAAAACTGAAATGGGGCATGATCGGCGGCGGCGAAGGCAGCCAGATCGGACCGGCACACCGCTTGGGCGCGCGCTTGGACGGGCTGTTTGAATTTACCGCGGGTGCGCTGGATCACCGCGCCGAATACGGCATTGATTACGGCAAGCGCCTCGGCCTTGACGACCGCGCCTATGGCAGCTGGCAGGATATGCTGGAGGGCGAGAAAAAGCGCGACGACAGGGTTGACCTGGTGACCGTGGCGACACCCAACGCCACCCACTTTGAGATCACCAAGGCCTTCTTGGAAAACGGTTTTCATGTGCTTTGTGAAAAGCCGATGACGATGACCGTCGAAGAAGGTGAAGAGATTGTCGAGATCGCCAAGAAGACCGGCAATATCTGCGCGGTCAACTACGGCTATACCGGCTATTCGCTGGTCCGGCACATGCGGGCAATGGTCGCCCGTGGTGATATCGGCAAGGTGCGTCTGGTCAACGCCGAATTCGCGCACGGCCACCACGCCGACGCCACCGATGCCGACAACCCGCGTGTCCGCTGGCGCTATGATCCGGCGCAGGCGGGTGTCTCGGCCCAATTCGCCGACTGCGGCATCCACGCGCTCCATATGGCGAGCTTTGTGACGGGTCAGGAAGTGACAAAATTGTCAGCAGATACAGTGTCTTGCATCGATGTACGCACGCTGGAAGACGACGCCATGGTCAACTTCCGCATGGATGGCGGCGCGGTCGGGCGGCTCTGGACCAGTTCCGTCGCCATCGGGCGGCAACACGGGTTGGGGATTCAGGTCTTCGGCGAAACCGGCGGCCTGCGCTGGAGCCAGGAACAGCCCAACCAGCTTTACTACATGCCGTTGAATGGCCGGTTGCAGGTCATCGAACGCGGCGAGGCGAACCTCTCTCCCGAGGCCGACCGCACCACGCGGGTCACCATCGGCCATGCCGAGGGCATGCCGCTCGCCTTTGCCAATATCTACACCGATCTGGCCGAGGCGATCAGCGCCCGGAAAGAGGGCCGGATGATGGACCCTGCCGCAAACCTCTACCCGCGGGCAGAGGACGGGCTGCGATCGATGGCGGCTGTCTATGCTGTGGCCCAGTCCGGCAAGCAGGACGGCAAATGGTTGGACGCCCGCCCGCCGATGTTCCGCTAGAACGTCTCGGGAAGGGGACGTAGTGTGCCCCTTTCCACAATTGTGCAGGCAAACAGGCGCGCCTCGGGGTGCCTGTTTTCGTCTTTCAGGGATGCCTCGATCAGCTCGATTGACGAGTTGATGATCTGCGGGATCGGGTTTCGGATGGTTGTCAGGTTGATGTTTTCCCAGCCGGCCATTTCCATATCATTCAGGCCGATGATGCCGATGTCGTCGGGCACCCGAAGCCCTTTGGTCTGGATTGCCGACAGCGCACCGATCGACAGCACATCGTCGCCGCAAAAATAGGCCTCCGCCGGGGTGTCCTGCAACAGTCGCAGCATTTCGAACCGCCCTGCGTCGAAGGAATAATTCTCCGCAAAGCTTACTGAAAACCGGACCTGTGCATCCGAGGCAAGCACTTCGGCAAACCCGGCAAGACGGTCCTGCGTCGACGTTGCTGCCTCGGGTCCGCCCAGAAATGCAATCCGGCGATAGCCACGCGCAATCAATGTCTTGGCCGCCATCCTGCCCGCTTCGATGTTGTCGATGCCCAGAACATTGACCTTCGGGCTGGGCGACTGACGGCCAAAGGAATGCACCACGGGCACACCCGCGTCCTTGAAAGCCTCGGCAAAGCTTGCAGGCAGGGTCGAAGACGCAACAATCACGCCATCCACCGAATAGGCCCGCAACATGCGGATCGAATTGGCGGGGTCGATCTCGTCTGTCAGGTTCACCAGCAAGGGGCGCAGACCGCGCGCCTGAAGACCGCGCGTAAAGCGGTCGAACACATCCAGAAAGATCGGGTTGTGAAAGTTGTTCGAGACAAGGCCGATCAGCTTGGTCCGGCCCGTCGTCAGAGAGGACGCAAGGGCATTGGGACTATACCCCAGCTCTAGCGCGGCTTTTTCGACCTTGGCGCGGGTCTTCTGGCTGACAGAAGCCCCTTCGGTGTAGGTCCGTGAGACAGCCGAGCGTGACACACCCGCGCGTTCCGCTACCTCTTTAAGTGTGACCGCCACCGCTCCGGCTCCTTACGTTCAGCCCTACCCTGATTTTGCAGCGTCGGCCTTGGCCTCATCTGCGACAGCTTCCCAATCGGCAATGCTGAATTTCCAACCGGCGATGCCGCCAAGGCCCAGAAATATCAAGCCCCAGAAGGCCTCGCCGGTCGAAAATTCGACCATTGCCCAGAGAATAGGCACCACGACTGCAAGAACACGCCGCCAGACCGGCAAAAAGAAAGGGATCGCCAGGTCAAAGAGTTTTGCCTTCTTAGGCGGCGCCTTCATATTCCGCTCCGGTCTTTGCCCCTGTGATATAGGCCACAACGTCCTGACCGTCAGTCTCCTCTTTCTTGAGGTTGGCGACAATCCGTCCACGCCGGAAAACAACGATCCGGTCGACCAGATCAAACACCTGCCGCATGTTATGCGATACAAGGATCAGGCTTTCGCCTTGGTCCTTGAGGGTGCGGACGATGTTTTCGACCTGCGCGGTCTCTTGCACACCAAGGGCCGCTGTGGGCTCGTCCATAATGGTCAGCTTGCTGGCAAAGGTCGCGGTGCGTGCGATCGCCACACATTGCCGCTGTCCACCCGACATATTGGCGATGGTGTTCTTGATGTTGGGGATCTTCACCCCTGTTTTCACAAGACCCGCCAGCGTGTCGTCCCGCATCGCCTTGTAGTCGAGCCTGCGGAACGGGCCGAGCCAGTTCCACATCGTCTTTTCACGCCCCAGAAACAGATTGTCAGGCACGTTCAGGTCATCGGCCAGCGCAAGTGTCTGGAACACGGTCTCGATCCCCGCCTCGCGCGCATCAAGCGGTCCGCCGAATTGCACCTCTTTGCCGTCAAAGATGATTGTCCCCCGGGTGCGCTGTTCCACACCGGTAATCTGGCGCACGAAGGTGGATTTGCCTGCCCCGTTGTCGCCCATGATCGCCACATGTTCGCCGCGCTCGAGGATAAAGTCCGCGTCTTCAAGGGCATGCACACCGCCGTAGTGCTTTGTCAGGCCCTTTGTTTCCAGAATGATATCTGCCATTGCTCTGACCCCCTATGCCCGTGCCGCGGCACGTTGTTGCTGCCATTGGTCAAGTGCGACCGCACTGACGATGATGACGCCCAGAACCATCTCCTGATAGAAAGCGCCAAGCCTCAGGAAGGTAAAGCCCGAGGTAATGACCCCGATAATCAGCGCGCCGATCACCGTGCCGATGATCGAACCCCGCCCGCCAAAAAGCGACACGCCACCGATGACGGCCATGGCAATGGCTTCGAGTTCATAGGTCAGGCCCATGCCGGACTGCGCGGTCAGGTTCTTGGACGTGAGGATGACGGCCGCCAGGCCGGCCAGCATCCCCGCAATCACATAGACCAGCACAAGATGCCGGGGCACGTTGATGCCTGACATGCGCGCGGCCTGTTCGTTTGATCCGATCGCGTAGGTGTGTTTGCCGTAGACGGTGTAGTTCATGATGAAATGGAACAGCACGGCCAGCGCAAGGAAGATCCAGACGGGCATCATGCCGGCACCGATCTTGGCGTATGCTTCTGTGGGGAATGATACCGGGTTCCCCAATGACCACCATTGCGCAACGCCGCGGGCAAACAGCATCATGCCCAGCGTTGCAATGAAGGGCGGAATGCGGGCAAAGGCCACAAGCACCCCGTTGATCAGGCCAGCGATGAAACCGACACCAAGTCCGACCACAATCGGTACAATCACCGGCAGATCAAGCGCCCATTCGCCGAAGATAGCCTTGGGATTGGGAGCGCCGTTGACCGTGGCGACCTGTGCAAAGCTCATCGCGATCATGGCCGTCGCCCCAACCACCGAACCGGATGACAGGTCGATACCTGCGGTGATGATCACCTGTGTGACGCCAATCGCGATGATGCCGACAATGGCGACCTGAATGATAATGATCCGGAGGCGGGCTTCGTTGAAAATGCTGTCGAAGCGGTCGTTGCTGTCGAACAGAAGGCTTTGGCCGACAAAAATCGCACCGAGGATCTCGAAGATGATCACGATCAGGATCAGTGCCCCGAAAACGTTCAATTCGTTCGGCCATTGGCGCTTGGATTTGTCGAACGTCAGGCCGCCGACACCGTCATTGTTCTCGGACATCGCGCTTGCTCTCCCTGTCACTGGCTCTTTGAATTCTTGTCAGGTGATGCAGGGGCGACAAAAGCGCCCCTGCACATTTTGTTGTTACAGCACTTTGCCGCTTACTGGATGAACTCGGCCACGTTGTCCGGTGTGACCAGCTTGAAGGGGATGAAGACTGTCTTGTCGACGGATTCACCATTGATCAGCGCCAGTGCGGTGTCGATCGAACCACGGCCCTGCCCTGCAAGATCCTGGAAGACGGTCACGTCCAGATCACCGGCCTGCATGGCCAGCAGCGCGTCAGAGGTCGCGTCAACGCCGCCAACCTGCACATCGGCCATGTCGATGCCTGCGGACTTCATCGCCTGGATCGCGCCGATTGCCATTTCATCGTTGTTGGCGAAAACCGCGTCAAACGGCTCGCCCGAGGACAGCCAGTTGGTCATCAGGTCGGATGCCTCGTCGCGCGACCAGTTGGCGGTCTGACGGTCGATGATCTCGATAAAGTTACACATGTCCATGCCGATCACGTCATCGACGTCCTTGGTGCGCTGAACAGCGGCCTGATTGGACAACTGGCCCATCAGGATGTAGGCGCGTGCACCACCCGAGAGACCTGCTGCACGCAGGTTCTTGCAGACCTCGAAGGCCTTCAGCGTGCCGGACTCGATTTCATTGGAAGCCACAAAGGCCTGACCGTCAGGAAGCGTGTCCATGTTGATTGGCTGGCGGTTCACATAGACCAGCGGCACGCCGGCAGCAGCGGCTGCGGCGCTCATGGCTTCGGTCGCGTTGGTATCGACGGCGTTCACGATGATCGCATCAACACCGGACGCGATGAAGTTGTTGATCTGGTCAAGCTGCTTGGCCACGTCATCTGTGGCGTCTTCGATCTGCAGGCTGACATCGGCCAGTTCTTCGTCATAGGCCATCATGCCGTTGCGCATGACAGTCAGACCGTTGTCGTCGAAACGCGCAACCGATACGCCGATCTGCTGCGCCATTGCGGTGCTGCCCATCATCAGTGTTGAAAGGCCAGCGGCCAAAAGGATCTTCTTCATTGGTTTCCTCCCAAAGTTCGTGCCCGGCGCACGATTGATTTCTGCCGGGACCCCTGATCGAGGCGATTTGTCCATCACGCCGCCCCTGCGGTCTGTCCGCCAAGTTGCGACGTCATGAATGTGATCGAGCCGGCCAAGACTTCGGCCGGATCGGATATTGCGTGGATTTCAGGTGCAAAGGCTTCGAATGAGACGGGGCCGGTGTAGCCGTCGGCCAGCAGGGCGTTCAGTTGCCCGATGTTGTCCAGACGGTCGCGCGCGTCCACCAATACGCGGTGGGCATCGGTCATGTGGTCTAGGTCTACATCAGGATCAACGACCCCCGAGACATGCACAAGCGCAGTCAGTCCGGCAAAGATATTGCCACCTCCGGCAAGGGCGTGGTGAAAGGTATCATGGATCATGGCAAAGCAGGTGGGGTTGCCGAGATCAGCCAGCACGTCTGCCACATCCTCTTTGTGGCGCAGACTGCTGTTCACGAACCCGAGCGGCTCAATATAGCCGCGCACGGCGTGATTCTCGAGAACCGGTTGCAATGCCAGAAGCGCGTCCCGCAACAGGCCACGCTGCGCACCACGTGTAAGCGGCGCATCGGCGACATGCGGGATCAGGGCGACTCCCTCTGCCCCGCAGGCGGCTGCCATCGCAATCAGCGCCTCGGCATCTGCCAGACGATCCGGGGTGTCATGGTTGAAGGCCTTAACCTCAGCCAATGCCAGAATTCGTAATCCAGACGCCGAACAAATGGCACCAAAAGCATCTGGAGACATTTCATCAAACAACGGGGCGCCCAGATCATTGCGCAACTCGACACCGACGCAACCAAGACTTTTTGCCACGTCAAGCAACGCGCGCGCTGGCAGACGCGAGACTGTCATGTGGTTGAGCCCGATCGGCAACATCCGTGATTTCCCCCAGTCTTCTACCTTTCACTCTAACCGCGATTCTTTTTTTTGCAACCGGTTGCATTCATTTTTGCAACTGGTTGCAATTCATGCCGCCCGCATGGTTGACCCAAGGGAAGCACGGCATATGCCTAAGCACTTGCTGCCGCACAATTTCCCGCTGTCCAAGCTTTCCCGCCTGACGCATAATTGCGCCATGAGACTGACCCGCCGCCGCATCTTCGCCGCCGTAGCGACACTTGCACTCTTGATTGCAGGGATCGGCGCGCTGTCATTTCCGGCGCTCGAACGCCATTACATGCGCGAACAGGCCGCGCGTGAATCCGTGCCGCTCAGTCTGGCGGCAGAAAGCCTGCGCGCGACTCTCGAACGTTACGCCCCCCTGCCCGCCCTGATCGCCGAGCGACCCGAACTGACGGCCCTACTGAACAACCCCGACAATCAAGCTCTGCGTGACGCGGTCAATGAAGACCTGCGCCAGACCGCGGCAACGGTCAAAGCATCGGATGTCTATCTTTTGGATATTGCGGGGCTCACCATTGCCGCTGCCAGCTATCGCGAACCAGGCAGCTATCTGGGACGCAATTTCAGCTACCAGACCTACTTTACACAGGCCCTGAACGGGGATCTTTCGAGTTTCTCGGTCTATGGCACAACAACGGGTGAACGTGGCTATTTCTACGCGGCCCCTGTCGAGGATGGCGAAAGGATCGTCGGCGTTCTGGCGATCAAGTTTAACATCAGTGCCTTTGAAAGCATCTGGCGCGGCGCGGCGAGCGAGATCATGGTCTCGGACCGCAACGATTTTGTCTTTATGTCCTCTCGGCCCGACTGGCATTTCCGCGCGATCCGGCCCCTGAGTGAAGCAACCCGCCGCGTCATCGCACAAAACCTGCAATATCCGATTGACCGGATCGACCTTCTGCCGATCACTGCGACGCCACTGGGGCCCGATGCCCAGCAGGTCTTTATCGAGACCGATACACGCGAAAGCTACGTGCTCACGCGCCTCTATCTGCCGGACCTGAACTGGACGATGGCGTCACTCACGCCACGGCTGCCCGCCACGCTCAGCGCCCTGAACACGCTTCTGATCGGGGGGCTGGTGGCGCTATTGGCCCTTGCCGCACTCCTCGCACTGTTGTTGCGACAGGCCCGTCAGGCCGAGGCGTGGGCGCGCGAACAGGAAGCGAAGCGCATGCTGGAGACAGCCGTTGCAGAGCGCACCCAGGACCTTCAGACCGCCTTGGCTGATCTCAGGCAGACCCAGACCGATCTTATTCAGGCTGGCAAGCTCTCGGGCCTTGGGCAGATGTCGGCGGCGCTGAGCCATGAATTCAACCAACCTCTTGCCGCCGTCAAATCCTACGCAGACAACGCCACGGCCTTTCTCGACCGCAACCGCCCGGAGGAAGCCCGCGACAACATCAACCGTATCTCGAAGATGGCGGACAGGATGGCGACGATTTCGGCACATCTGCGCAACTTTGCGCGCAGACCGCAGCTTGCGACCGGACCGCTTCTGCTCAATGCCGTGATACAGGATGCGCTGGCTGTGGTGGATATGCGGCTGACCTCGGAAGGCGGGCGGGTGCTCTATGATCCGCCGCAATCGGAAATCTGGGTGACAGGCGGGCACGTCAGGTTGCAGCAGGTCATCGTCAACCTGATCAACAACGCGCTCGACGCGATGGAGGGCCATAGGACCCGTGATGTGAGCCTGACTGTGGAGGGGACAACACTGCATGTCCGCGATACAGGGGCGGGCATCGACGCGGATGCGGTCGCTCAGATCTTCGACCCTTTTTTCACGACCAAGGCGCCCGGCAAAGGTTTGGGACTGGGCCTGTCCATATCCTACAACATCGTTTCGGATTTTGGCGGCACGCTCAGTGCACAAAACCATCCCGAAGGCGGGGCCGTCTTTTCGGTTGCGTTGCAACCTGCCACCCCCAAACAGGTTGCTGCCCAATGACCCAGACTGTTCTGTTCGTGGACGACGAGGAAGAACTGCGCCACGCGACCAGCCAGACCTTGATGCTGGCCGACCTGCCAGCCGAGGTCTTCGACCGTGCCGAGGCGGCTCTTGCCAAAGTCACCCGCAGTTTCGACGGTATACTTGTGACAGACATCCGCATGCCCGAAAAAGACGGGCTCTGGCTGATGCGCAAGGCATTGGAGATCGACCCCGAGTTTCCGGTTATTCTGGTCACCGGCCACGGTGATGTGAACCTCGCGGTGCAGTCGATGCGCGAAGGGGCCTATGATTTCATCGAGAAGCCCTTTGCCCCGTCGCGGCTTGTCACCACCATCCAGCGTGCGCTCGACAAGCGGCGCCTGACGATCGAGAACCGCGCACTCAAACGCGAGGTCGGGGGCCGTGACAAACTGGAAGCGCGTCTGATCGGGCGCTCGGATGCCATGGTCGCATTGCGCAAGCAGGTGAAGGCCATTGCCGCAACCGATACTGACGTGCTGATCACGGGTCCCACTGGCGCAGGCAAGGACCTGACTGCACGGGCGCTGCATGATCTGTCCGCGCGCGCGC
>CAZOMZ010000027.1:0-13524 GCA_964581065.1 uncultured Loktanella sp.
TAGCTTGCCCCCTTGGACGCCTGCGTGCCCCGCCTATATAGGCGCGGTATGCCAGCCCTGAACGTGTTAGGAAAGACCATGACCACAGGCAACCAAATCGCCTGGGACGATACCGTCCTGCCATTTCAACTCGACGCCTCCGACATCCGTGGACGGGTGGCGCGTCTGGATGGTGTGCTGGAGCAGGTATTGAAACAGCATGACTATCCGCCACTGATCGAGGCGCTGGTCGCCGAGATGGCGCTTTTGACCGCGCTGATCGGCCAGACGGTAAAGCTGCGCTGGAAGCTGTCTTTGCAGGTGCGTGGCTCAGGCCCCGCCCGCTTGATCGCGACAGATTACTACGGTCCGACCGAAGACGGCGAGCCTGCACGCATCCGCGCCTATGCCTCTTATGATGCCGAACGTCTGGACGAGACCGCCGAACCCTTCAGCCAGATCGGCGAGGGCTATTTTGCCATTCTGATCGATCAGGGTCAGGGGATGGCGCCCTATCAGGGGATCACGCCGATTGCCGGCGGGTCGCTGTTGGCCTGTGCGCAGACCTATTTTGCCCAGTCCGAACAGATCCCGACGCGGTTTGCGCTGTCCTACGGCCTGTCGCAGATGCCCGGCCAAAGCAGCCATTGGCGTGCCGGTGGCGTGATGCTCCAGCACATGCCGAAGGCTTCGCCGCATGTCAGTGGTGAAGGCGGATCAGGTGAAGGCGGTCTGCTTGAGGCGACTGATATCCTTGATGCCGATGAAGGTGAAAACTGGAACCGTGCCAACCTCTTGCTGGATACGGTCGAGGATCTCGAACTGATCGGGCCAACTGTCGCCCCGACTGACCTGCTGGTGCGCCTGTTCCACGAAGAACAGCCGCGCGTCTATGATGCCCAGCCAGTCAAGTTCGGGTGCAGCTGTTCCGAGGACAAAGTACGTCAGTCTCTGTCGATTTATTCGGCCAAGGAAATCGGCACGATGGTTACCGAAGAGGGCACTGTCACTGCCGACTGCCAGTTCTGCGGCTCACACTATGTCTTCGATCCCGATACACTCGGGTTCGAAGCCAAGGTAAGCAGTGACTGATCTGCGCCAAAGACTGGAGGATGCATTGTCCCGCAAGGGCGATGTGTCCTCTGACTTTGATCTGAACCCCGATGTCAGCGCGCCACTGAGGCGACTGGCACCAGCAGGCGTTTTGATCGGCATCTCTGCCAAGACAGAAACCGTTCTGCTGACCAAGCGCTCGGCAAGGCTCAAGCACCACCCCGGCCAGATCGCATTCCCCGGTGGACGACAGGACCCGACCGATCCCACGCCCGTCGCCGCCGCCCTGCGTGAAGCACATGAGGAGATCGGCCTCCCGCCTTCAATCGTTGATGTCGTCGGCACTTTGCCAAGCCACCAGACAGTGACGAACTATCATGTCACGCCGGTTGTTGGTCTGATCAATGCCGATTTCGAACATGTCGCCGAAGCAGGTGAAGTGAGCGAGATTTTCGAGGTGCCGCTGGAACACTTGCTTGACCTGAAGAGCTACCGCATCGAAGGCCGCCACTGGCAGGGCCGCAAGCGGTTCTATTACACAGTGCCTTTCGGCCCGTACTACATCTGGGGTGCCACGGGCCGGATGTTGCGCGGACTGGCGGAGCGGATGACATGACGCGGGTCACGGGCGACTGGCTGACACGGCCCGCCACGCAAAAGGTCTGCGCCATGCTGACAGATGCGGGATATCAGGTGTGGTTTGTGGGCGGCTGTGTCCGCAATGCGCTGATTGGTGCGCCCGTCCACGATCTTGACCTGACCACGGATGCCCGTCCCGATCAGGTCATGGCGTTGGCCGAGGCTGTTGGTGTCAAAGCCGTGCCGACCGGCATAGACCACGGCACAGTGACGCTGGTGATCGGCGCAGATCATTTCGAGGTCACGACCTTCCGGCGCGATGTCGAAACGCACGGCCGTCACGCCACCATTGCCTTTGCCGACAATATGACTGATGACGCACGCCGCCGTGATTTCACGATCAATGCGCTTTATGCAGCCCCTGACGGCACCGTCGCCGACCCTTTGGGTGGTCTGCCGGACCTTGATGCCCGCCGTGTCCGTTTCATCGAAGACCCCGACCGCCGCATCAGGGAAGACTATCTGCGCATTCTTCGCTTCTTCCGGTTTCACGCATGGTATGGCGACCCCCACGCAGGGATTGATCCCGAAGGACTGGCCGCCTGCGCCGAAAACACCGAGGGGTTGGCCGCACTCTCGGCAGAGCGGGTGACGGCGGAACTGCTCAAACTGCTATCGGCCCCCGATCCGGCACCTGCTGTTGCAAGCATGGCTGCGACCGGTGCTTTGGCACTGGTCTTGCCGGGGGCTGACGCGGGTGGCCTTGCGGTTCTGGTGCATCTGGAACAGGACGCAAGTGTCGCGCCTGCACCGCTGCGCCGTCTGGCGATGCTGGGCGGTCAAACGGACGGTCTGCGCCTGTCGCGGGCCGAAGCGCGCGCGTTAGAGCATATCACCACCCCGCTTGATCTGCCCGAGCTCGCCTATCGCCACGGGCTAGACACCGCGCGGGATGCGGCCCTGATCAGGGCGGCTTCGTTGCAGGCACCGCTTGCCCCCGAAACACTGGCATCTTTGCATGCCGCCGCAGAAAAGGTCTTTCCCCTGACGGCCGCCGATCTTATGCCTGCGCTGGAGGGACCGGCGCTGGGCAAAGCCTTGAAAGAGGCCGAAGCGCGCTGGATCGCTTCCGGTTTTACACTCACAAAGGCAGAGCTGCTTGGCTGAATACCTTCCCCTGATCGGCTTTGTGTTCTTCGGGCTGTTCTCGCCCGGGCCCAATGTCATTCTGATCACCGCTTCGGGTGCGCGCTTCGGGTTCCAGCGGACGATCCCGCATATTTTCGGCGTGGCGCTGGGCGTTGGAGTGATTGCTTTTGTGACGGGGATCGGGGTCGGCGCCTTGCTGACCGCCATGCCGGGACTGACCCTGGCCCTGAAAATTGTAGCCTGCCTGTGGATTCTATTCATGGCTTACAATCTCTGGAACGCTGATCCTGCCAAGAAACGCGAGAGGGACCGGCCCTTCACCTTTCTTGAGGCTGTCCTGTTCCAGTGGGTCAATCCCAAGGTCTGGGCCGTCGCTCTTAGTGCCACGGCTTATGTCGCAACCCTTGCGCCGCTCCAGCAGGCAACGGGACTTGCAGGGACATTCTCGACGATCAACCTTGGCGTCTGCACGTTCTGGGCGGTGGCGGGCAGTCTCTTGTCCTATCTGCTGACCAACCCCACAGCATGGCGTGTGTTCATGCGCACAATGGCAGTGGCGCTTGCTGGGTTTTCCGTTCTTCTTTTTCTCTGACCGAATTGCTATAGCGGGTGTCTGAAAATTTGAGACACATCCCATGTTCGGCTTTTTTGAACGCCTCGTAGACCCTTACGTTCCCTATCCCGAGAACGACACGCCGCCCAAGCGGCTGTTGCCGTTTTTGCTGAACTACGCCCGACCGTTCAAAAAGGTCTTCTGGGTGACGGCTGTATTGTCGGTGGTGATTGCGATCATTGAAATCTGGCTGCTCGCCTATCTGGGCAGGCTGGTCGATATCCTTGGTGGCGGAAGTCCGGCCGAGGTCTGGGCGCGCAACGGGCTTGAGTTGGTCATCGTTGCGGTTCTCATCCTGACGGTCAGGCCGCTTGTCCATGTCGTGCAGATCATGCTGCTGAACAACACCATCCTGCCGAATTTTGGCACGCTGGTCCGGTGGCGGGCGCACCGCCATGTCTTGCGTCAGTCGGTCGGCTGGTTCGAGGATGACTTTGCCGGACGCATTGCCAACCGGATCATGCAGACGCCTCCCGCCGCTGGCGCGGTGGTGTTCCAGTTATTCGACGCAATCACCTTTGCTATTGCATATGTAATTGCTTCGATCTTTTTGCTGGCCCAGACCGACCTTGTGCTGGTGGTGCCGCTGCTGGCATGGCTGATCCCCTACCTCTTCCTTGTGCGCTGGGTGCTTTTGCGCGTGACGCCTGCCTCCGAAGCCGCTTCGAATGCACGAAGCGCTGTCACGGGGCGCGTCGTCGACAGCTATACCAACATTCACGCGGTCAAGATGTTTGCCCATCACGACCGCGAGGTGAACTACGCCAAAGAGGCGATCGAAGAAGCGCGCCGTACTTTCCAGTACGAGATGCGGCTTTATTCCACGATGGACGCGGGCCTGATGATTCTGAACGGTGTCCTGATCGTCGGGGTGGTCGGCTGGGCGATCTGGCTGTGGATGCAGGGGTCGGCCTCGATCGGGATGGTGGCTGTGGCAACGACGCTCGCGCTGCGGCTGAATGCCATGTCCGGCTGGATCATGTGGGCCCTGTCGGATTTCTTCCGCGAGCTGGGTGTCGTCAAGGAAGGCATGCTGACCATCGCCCAGCCCGTCGAACTGATTGATGCGCCGGATGCAAAGCCTTTGCAGGTGACAAATGGCGCGGTCGAGCTGCGTGGCCTCTCGCACCACTACGGCAAGCGTAGCGGGGGTCTTGACCAGATCGACCTGAGGATTGCCGCAGGCGAAAAGGTCGGGCTGGTTGGCCAATCGGGTGCTGGCAAGTCGACTTTGGTCAAGCTGCTGCTACGGTTTTATGACGCCGAGACGGGCCAGATCCTGATTGACGGTCAGGACATCGCGACCGCGACGCAGGACAGTTTGCGCAGTGCTATCGGCATGGTGCAACAGGACAGCGCGCTGCTGCACCGGTCTGTGCGGGACAACATCCTTTACGGCAATCCTGCCGCCAGCGAGGACGAGATGATTGCGGCGGCAAGGAAAGCCGAGGCGCATGACTTTATTCTGGGGCTTGAGGATAACGAGGGCCGCAAAGGTTATGACGCCAAGGTCGGTGAGCGCGGGGTCAAGCTGTCGGGCGGGCAACGCCAGCGGATCAGCCTTGCGCGTGTGATTCTGAAGGATGCGCCGCTCTTGGTCTTGGACGAGGCGACCAGCGCCCTAGATAGTGAGGTCGAAGCCGCAATTCAGGAAACGCTCTATCGGATGATGGACGGCAAGACCGTCATCGCGATTGCCCACCGGCTGTCAACGATCGCGCGGATGGACCGGATCATCGTCATGGATCAAGGCCGCATAGTCGAAGACGGTACCCACGATGAATTGCTCGCGGCGGATGGACAATATGCACGGTTCTGGGCACGCCAATCAGGCGGTTTTCTGGGCCACTAACGAAAGCTGATATGACACCCGAGCGCTGGATCGACCCATTCGAGGCGGCAGATGGCCCGCCTCCGCAGCGGCTTTTGCCGTTCCTGCAATGGTGTCTGAAGGGCAGCACAAAGGTCACGATCTTCGCGGGCATCATCTCGGCGCTTGCCGGCGTCCTCGAAGTTGCCTCGGCCCTGATGCTGGGCTGGGTCATCGATGCGGCGCTGAGCTCGTCGGCCGATAGCTATTTCAGCGACAACGTCTTGCTCCTGATAGGTGTGATGGTCTTTTTCCTGATCCTGCGGCCTGTGTTGATGGGGCTATCAGGCATGATGCAGTCCGTCGTGGTGGGGCCAGCCTTGGGCAACCTGATCCTGTCGCGCCTTCACAGGCATTCGCTTGGCCAGTCTGTGACCTTCTTTGACGATGATTTTGCTGGCCGCATTGCACAAAAGCAAATGCAGGCGGCGCGCGCGGCAGCAGACCTGATTGTCGACATGATCCACACGGTGGCCTTTGCATTGGCCTCATTGGTCGGGTCGGTGGTTCTGTTGTTTACAATTGATTGGCGCGCGGCGTTGTTGCTCGCGGTCTGGGCCGCGGCCTATATCCTGTTGATCCGCTACTTTATCCCGCGGGTCCGTGCGCGATCCAAGGCACGGGCGGCCGCGCGGGCGATGGTCAGCGGGCAGGTTGTCGACACGATCACCAATATCAAGACGGTCAAACTATTTGCCCACGACGATCACGAAGACCGCGCTGCCATCAGTGCGATGGCGGACTATTGGTCAAAGGCCGTGAATTTCGGCTGGCTCTCGGCCTCATTCCGCTTTTGGCTCATGGCATTGGGTGGCTTGTTGCCGGTCATTCTTGTCGGCACGTCACTCTACCTCTGGACCATCGGCGCGGCCTCTGCCGGCGATATCGCAGCGTCAGGTGCAATAGCTCTGCGGCTTGCCCAGATGACGGGATGGGTCAGTTTCACGCTGATGGGCATGTATGCCAATGTGGGCGAGGTCGAAGATGCGATGCATACGCTTAGCCCGTCGCATACCCTGACTGACAAACCGGATGCACCCGTGCTCGCCGTCAGCGAAGGTGCCGTCGCGCTTGAGGACGTTTCATTCAGCTATGGCGGCGGGCCGGGCGGACTGAATGGCGTGAGCCTGACCATCAATCCGGGTGAAAAACTGGGATTGGTGGGCGCATCAGGTGCGGGTAAATCGACGCTCGTTGCGCTGATCCTGCGTCTCTACGACACCGAGAACGGGCGCGTGCTGATCGATGGCCACGACGTGCGTGATGTCACGCAGGAAAGCCTGCGCCGCCAGATTGCGATGGTCACGCAGGAAACGGCGATGTTCAATCGCTCGGCCTTTGCCAATATCCGCTATGGAAAGCCCGACGCGACCGATGAAGAGGTCTTTGCCGCAGCCAGACAGGCCGAGGCGCATGACTTTATCAAAGGCTTGCGAGACCACAGGGGCCGCACCGGCTATGAGGCCCATCTGGGCGAGCGTGGTGTCAAACTGTCCGGCGGTCAGCGCCAGCGGATCGCCATTGCGCGGGCCATCCTGAAAGATGCCCCGATCCTAGTGCTGGACGAGGCGACAAGCGCGCTGGACTCCGAAGTCGAGGCGTCGATCCAGTCGGCACTGGAAAACATCATGGGCGACAAGACGGTGATCGCCATTGCGCACCGCCTGTCCACCCTTGCGCGGATGGACAGGATTGTTGTTCTTGACGAAGGCCGTGTTGTCGAGGAAGGAACGCACGCAGCGCTGTTGGCCCAAGGCGGGCTTTATGCGCGATACTGGAACCGCCAGTCGGGCGGCTTCATCAATGTGAAAGACGCGGCCGAATAAATGCTGACGATTGAAAGCCTGACACATCTCGGACTGGGCCGCGCCTCGGACGGACAGTCGCTGTTGCCGCGCGTGCTGCCGGGCGAAGAAGTCGACGTCGCGCAGGATGGGACTGTGCGGATCGTTACGCCCTCGCCGGACCGCGTTGCGGCGCCTTGCCGCCATTTCAAGTCCTGCGGCGGCTGCGCGATGCAGCATGCCAATGATGCGTTTGTCGCAAGCTGGAAACAGGACATCGTCGAAAAAGCACTTGCTGCGCGGGGGCTCTCTGCCGAATTTCGCCCGATGGCGACCTCGCCAGCGCAATCCCGCCGCCGCGCCAAACTGTCGGGCCGCCGGACCAAGAAAGGCGCGATGATCGGTTTCCATGCCAAAGGGTCCGACGCGCTGGTCGAGGTGCCGGATTGCAAGCTGCTTTCGCCTGCTCTGATGGCAAGCTTTCCCGCGCTTGAGGCGCTGACCCTTCTGGCCTGTTCGCGCAAGGGCGAGATCGACCTGACAGTGACCGAAACGGATCAGGGCCCTGACATTCTGGTCGAGACCGACAAAGAGCTCACACCGCAGCTGCGGATCGAACTGCCCGCGCTTGCCAACCAGTACGGCCTGTCACGGTTGGAGTGGAACGACGAACCGGTGGTCACCATCAACCCGCCCGCGCAGGACTTTGGCGGCACGGCCGTTGTGCCGCCGCCGGGTGCATTCCTGCAAGCAACGAAACACGGCGAGGCGACCCTGCTGGCTGCCGTCGACGAGATCACAAAAGGTGCTGCACGGATTGTCGATCTGTTTGCAGGATGCGGCACCTTCACGTTGCCGTTGGCAAAGCGGGCCGAAGTCCATGCGGTCGAGGGCGAAAAGGCGATGATCGCTGCCCTTGATCGCGGCTGGCGCGAGGGCTTCCAGCTACGCCGTGTGACGACCGAGACCCGCGACCTGTTCCGCCGCCCGCTTGAGACGGACGAGTTGCGCAAATACGACGCTGCCGTCATTGACCCGCCGCGCGCCGGTGCCGAAGCGCAGATCGCCACCCTGGCAGCGTCGGACATCAAGACAATCGCCATGGTATCCTGCAATCCCGTGACCTTTGCCCGCGATGCCCAGACGCTTGTCGGTGCAGGGTTTGTCATGGTTTGGGTGCAGGTGGTCGACCAGTTCCGCTGGTCACCCCATACGGAAGTTGTTGCAGCATTCACGCGGAAGTGACGGCTTGATGCGACATTCACTTGCTCGCAAGCTTTGCCCTATAGTATCCAGAGCAAAAGCGGCAAAGACCGCGTTATTCGGGCAGTTTCAATGATTTCACGACGCACCATGATGATGGGCACCGCGCTGGGCCTTGCCGGTTGTTCGACCAGCCTGCCGGTTTATCGCGGACCCGAAGTCACCCGTATTCAGGTTTTCAAGGAACGTCGCGTGATGCAGTTCCTGCACCACAGCAGCCTGCTCAAACAGTATAACTTCGATCTGGGCTTTAATCCGGTCGGACACAAGACACAGGAAGGCGACGGGCGCACGCCCGAAGGGGCCTATCTGATCAACCGCAAGAACCCCAACAGCCAGTTCCACCTGTCGCTGGGTATCTCTTACCCCAACGCGAGCGATGTGGCGCAGGCGCGCGCGCGCGGCGTCAGCCCGGGCGGAGACATCTTTATTCACGGCACGCCAAGCCGCTGGATCGGTCAGCGCGACTGGACCTGGGGTTGTATTGCCGTCACGAACGAAGAAATGGACGAGATCTTTCCGATGATCAGCACCGGCACAAAGATCTTTCTTTACGCCTAAAAGATGCTGGCAATCGGCTGGCTTTCTGCCGGATCACTGCCCATGTTGAGCGTCCACCAGAGTTTGCCACCCTCTTCCTGATACCAGGCAAAGCCCATGAAACGCGCGCCGGGGTCAAGGATAACGGCACGCGTGTCGGCTTGCGTCATCCACGCGGCAAGGGTCTGGGTCTCGCTTTCGAAGGATTCCGAGATGTTCTCGCCAAGCAGGCGACCGGGGAAACCGACGCGACGGGCGCGGTCGAGGGGGCTGGACCCGTCAGACCCGAAAAGCCACGGACGATTTTGCACCGCCATATCGCGGGAATGGGTAGCCGCAGCCGCGTTCAGCCTTGCATCAAGCTGCACCATCGGCACGCCGGCGTTCCTGCGCAGGGCGTTCACACTGTCGAGCATGCGAAACTGGATCGCGGCGGTATCGGCCGGATTGATCCGGTAGATCACCGGCAAAGGCATGCCGTCAGGCCCGATTGGCCGACGGGCGGTTGTATCACAGGCGGCCAGACCGACCGCAGCAATTCCCCAGACAAACTCGCGTCGCAACATTTTGACTGCACCCATTGTAAGCTTTCCGCTCTGCTTAGCGGCAATGCAGCGACACTTCAAACACAGTCGGCATGGAACCGCACCAGATGACGTTTCTTTGAATTGAAGTCGTGGCGGCAGCACAATAACAAAGGCGCTGACCACCGCTGACTATTTGAGGAGTTCATCATGGCTCATACATTTTCCCGTCGCGGGTTTCTGGCCGCTTCTGCTGCCGTTATCGGGACCAGCGCAGCCGCGCAGACCGAAAACAGCACCGAGATAGAAGCCGAAGTTCTGGATGGCGTGCGCCGCAATATTTCCAGCTTCCGTTCGCTGGATTGGCAGCCCTATTTCTCGAACCTGCGCGACGGCGCGATCCTTGTGGATTTGCAATCGCGTGCTTTGCACTACTGGTCCGAGGATCAAAGTGTCTACAAGCTGTTCCCGACCAGCGTTCCGCTGTCGGACGACCTCACCCGCACAGGCCGCACATCAATCACCCGCAAGGTCGAAGGCCCAAGCTGGGCGCCGACACCGGCCATGAAAATCCGCAACCCCGAGTGGCCCGACTTCATCGGTCCCGGCCCTGAAAACCCGCTTGGCACCCATGCCTTGCATCTGACCTGGCAGTATTACCGGATTCACGGCACCCATGACACGCGCAAGATCGGTCGCCGGTCGTCCAACGGCTGCATCGGTCTTTACAACGAGCACATCGCCGAGCTTTACGACCTGACGACAGTCGGCACACAGGTTCTGTTGATCTGACGGCAATGACGGCAACGGATACGAGGGCGCCGTTCAAGGCGCCCTTTTTGTTTGCGCCCTGTGGTGTTTTCCAGTCTCTTGCCGGAGACAGTTTCTGGAACGGCCCCCAATGGAAAACCATGTCTTTATCGCCGTGCTTGTTGCGGCGCTTTTGCATGCTGGCTGGAATACGCTGGTCAAAGTCGGTCTGGACAGGGTTTCGACAATTGTGCTGCTTGGGATCGTTCAGGCCGTCATTGCCATTCCCATCCTTCCTTTCGTCACCCAGCCTGCGCCAGAGGCGTGGATCTGGATCGCTGCCTCAGGATTTCTGCATACGGGCTACAAGATTTTCCTTGTGCAAGCCTATGCCCATGCCGACCTCAGCCAAGCCTACCCGCTGGCACGGGGCACAGCGCCGCTGATTGTCACCGTCGTCTCTGTTCTGTTTCTCGGAGTAACGCTTGCGCCGTTGTCGCTGGTTGCGATCGCCGCAATTTCGGTCGGTATCCTTTTGATGGCTGCCAAAGGTGCAACGACGGGCTTTATGAATGGCCGCGCATTGTTCTTTGCCTTGGGGACAGCGGGCTTTACGGCGAGTTACACGCTGGTTGACGGGATCGGCGCACGGCTGGCCGAGAGCGCATCGGGTTTCATCCTCTGGCTCGTGATCGGGGATGCGGTCGGGACAACAGCCTATGCAATGTGGACGCGTGGCAGGTCGGTTTTTCCGGCATTGGTGCCCGCATGGAAGGTGGGTGTCGCGGCGGGCGCGATGTCGCTTGGGTCCTACTGGATCGCGATCTGGGCCTTTACGCAGGCGCCCATTGCTCTGGTTGCCGCATTGCGGGAGTCGAGCATCCTGTTCGCGATCCTGATTGCCGCATTTGTCCTGCGCGAGAGTGTCAGCCGTTGGCGCTGGGCGTCAGCGGTAGCCATTGCAAGCGGTGTTGTGCTGATGCGGCTCTAGCGCCAGCCGAACAGGCCAAAGAGGCCGCGCCGCTTCTTTTTCGCGGGGACCGCCAGCTTGCCCGGTTCGGTAAAGACAGGCTCTGACCAGCCGTCGCGGCGGCTTTCCGGTTCCGACGTCTCGTTGAATTCGTCGGCCCATGTCGGTTTCGATGTCGGTCCGTCGGCATGTGTCGGCTGGCGACGCGTGCGGGGTTCCGCGCCACGCGGTTCGGCGCTGAGGTATTCGTTTGTCTCGGAGACAAGGCGCGTCAGCACCTTGTTAAGATCATCTGTCGGCGTCTGCCGGATCGGGCGCACCTTGTCCTTGCGGCCAGTGATGATGTTCATCCACTCGCGCGCGGACTGCAGACGCTCGCGCGGCAGAATGGCCATTGCCTGATCAACCGCCTCAAGGAATTCGGGCGCATAATCAGGAAAGCGACCGGCCAGCGGTTCGCAGGGGTCGGGGTTTTTACCGGCAAATTCGGCCATGCGGGTCTGGCTGTTTGGCGGGGCCTCGCCACTGATCAGATGGTAGAAGGTTGCGCCCAGCGCATAGAGATCGCTGCTTGGGCTTTGCTTGCCTCCGGCAAAGTAGAATTCCTGCGGAGAATAGCCATCCTTGACGACCAGCACGGCAGAAACCGCGCGCGTTTCGCGGCTGGCCTCTTCGCGCGCCGCGCCAAAGTCGATCAGGATCGGGTTACCCCATTTGTCGAGCAGGATGTTGTCAGGTGAGATATCGCGGTGCAGCAGGTCGTGCTGGTGAACAAGATCAATCGCATCAAGGATTTTGACCAGAAGCTCTTTGATCTGGTCTGGCGTGACGTCGTCGTAGGCGTCCTTGATCACGCTCAGCAGATCGCGGCCCTCGATCAGGTCCAAAACCATGTAGGCGGTTTCGTTGTCTTCGAAGATGCGGTGCACACCGACGATGTTGGGATGCTTCAGTTTGGCGATGGCGCGAGCTTCGCGCATGAACATCTGGACGATGGCACGGTATTTTTCTTCGTGCACATGCGACCGGACCAGCACGTTGCGGCCTTCACGACGGCAAAATGCCTCCGGATAGCATTCTTTGATCACAACGCGACGGTTCAGGAAATTGTCCTGTGCGAGATAGGTAATTCCGAACCCGCCATTGCTGAGCGGACGCTCGATTGTGAACTGATCGCCAAGAAGGTTCGTGCCACTGGGGAGAGCTTCGCTGCCCGGAGGGGGAGCAACGTCTAGATCAGCATGTTTAGCAGCTGTCATTTTCTCACCAATATCGTGCCAATACTCCGGCACGCCTCATGAAACACACTATGAACCCAATCTTAATGTCGAAAAAATGCGGCTCTAATGAGGCAAATCTACGGGAGTCGTCGCCTCAAACCGGCCAAGCCCCCTAAAAATAGACGTTTTCGTCAGGATTCCTGAAGCTTGTGCCTCAATCTTGAGCAGGTCTGAAACAGATTGCCCCTTGGTAAGCTTGGGGGCGGGAATCACTTTGGAAGGTTGGTTCGGGTGGTTTTCAGCACGTTTCCCTGCGGATCACAGATCAGCCGCACCCGTCCGCCGCGGTACCAGAACGTCAGCCGGACCTTCCCGAGATCGTCGTCAACGCCAGCTTCCGAGCGGCTGGTGATCTCGCCATTTCGCATCTTTTCGGGCACCTGGGAAGGTGCCAGACCAAGCAGCGGACCCAGATCATGTGCGTCAACAACGGCGCCTGTATCGGTCAGGTCAACCTTCATCGATTCCTAGGCCAGCCAGCCCTTGAGATTGCGATCAATCGCACCGCAAAGCGCGTCGATATGTGCAGGATCGTCGTTCAGGCAGGGGATGTATGTGAAGTGCTCGCCGCCCGCATGTTCGAAGCTTTCCTTGATCTCTTCGTTGATCTCTTCGAGCGTTTCGATGCAGTCGGCGGAAAATGCAGGCGCACAGACGGCGATGTTCTTGATGCCGTCTTCCTTGGCGAGGCGCGCGACCTCTTCCACGGTATAGGGTTTCAGCCATTCCTCGGGGCCGAACCGCGACTGGAAGGTCGTCACGATCTCGGTGTCGTCCCAGCCAAGACGCTCTTTCAGCAGGCGCGTCGTCTTCTGGCACTGGCAGTGATAGGGGTCGCCCTCGCGCAGATAGCGTTCCGGCACGCCGTGGTACGAACAGACCAGTTTTTGCGGCCGCGTTTCGGCATTTTCATAAGCGCGCTCAATGGATTGGGCGAGTGCCTCGATATACGCGGGGTCGTCGTAGTAGGGTTCAACGACACGTGCGATGGGCTGCCATTTTTCTTCCATCAACGCACGGAAGAACTGGTCATTGGCGGTGGCAGAGGTGGCACCGGCGTAATGCGGATAGAGCGGGAAGAAGACAATCTTGGTGCAGCCGTCTTCGACCATCTCGCGCACCTTGGATTTGGTCGACGGGTTGCCGTAGCGCATACAGAAATCGACCCGC
>CAZOMZ010000028.1:0-10636 GCA_964581065.1 uncultured Loktanella sp.
GCACCTTTTGTCGATGGTTGCCGACCGGCTCTGGCTTGTGAAAGACGGACGGGTCAAGCCCTACGAGGAAGACCTGCAGGCCTACCGCAAGATGCTGCTCTCGGTCGACAAACCCGCCGAAAAGGAAAAACCGGCGGCACCGAAGGTCGCCAAACCCAGCCGCGATACCATCCTTGCGCTGCGTTCCGAGGTCCGCAAATGCGAGGAACGTGTCAGTAAAATCAACGAGATGCGCGACAAACTTGCCAAAAAACTCGCCGATCCCGCGCTCTATGAGGACGGCAAGGCCGGCGAGCTTGCCACTTGGAACAAGAAATATGCCGAAGTGATGGACGGGCTCGAGCGCGCCGAAGCACTCTGGATGACCGCGCTGGAAAAGCTGGAACGGGCCGAGAATGCCTGATGACTATTTTGCCATGGGCTCCCGCTCAGCGCTGAAACGATCCACTGGATCGTTTGCTTATCGCGCCTCACCCCCCGCTGGAGGCGACACAAGGCTCGCCAAAGGCCACGACCTCTGACAGTCTCGCCCCATGACCGAACTCCCTGCGCTGATCACAGCCTTCACGACGCTCTTCATCATCATCGACCCGCCGGGCCTTGCGCCGGTCTTCATCGCGTTGACCCAAGGGATGAGCGCCGCACAACGCCGCGCCATTGCCCTGCGTGCCTTCCTTGTGGCCGCCGCCCTGATGATGCTCTTCCTCTTTACCGGCGAGGCCGTGTTGCAGTTCATTGGCATCTCGATGGACGCCTTCCGCATCGCAGGTGGCATCCTGCTGTTCCTGACCGCGCTTGATATGCTCTTTCAGAAACGGCAGGCGCGACGCGAGGAGAACGCCGCAGAAGGTCAGGCCGAACACCATGATGACCCGTCGGTCTTCCCCCTTGCGCTCCCGCTGATAGTCGGCCCCGGCGCGATCACCACAGTGATCCTGCTTGCCGGCCAATCCGCCAGCGCGGCCGATCATATCGCCATTGCTGGTGTGGTGCTTTCGGTCCTTGTCATCGTGTTTCTCGCCTTCCTCGCGGCCCCCGCCATCGAACGCGCGCTTGGCAAAACCGGCCTCAACATCGTGACCCGCGTTCTGGGCATGCTTCTGGCCGCTTTGGCCGTGCAATTTGTCCTTGATGGCCTCAGGGGCTTTGGGATTGGCGGATAATACCTATATCTGAGGCATGAGCACCGATCAGATCATGCAACTGACCTATCTGGGTCTTCTCGCCGCCGCCATCGGCGGCTCGGCAATTGTCGCCGGTCGCCAGCAATGGGGCAAGATGGCGCAACAGGCGGCAATCTGGGCGTTGATCTTCGTGGGCATGATCGCCGCCTACGGTCTGTGGGAGGACGTGCGCAATGACGTGGCCCCGCAGCAAAGCCTTGTCGACAGCAGCACCATCGCCGTGCCCCGAAGCCCTGACGGCCACTTCCGCCTGACGCTTGAGATCGACGGAACCGATGTGCCTTTCATCGTCGATACCGGTGCGACCCAGGTGGTCCTGTCGCGACGGGATGCCGAAAGGATCGGCCTCGACCCCGCTTCGCTGACCTATAGCAGCAGTGCGCTCACCGCCAATGGCGAGGTGCGCACGGCACCGGTCACGCTCGGACGGGTCAGTCTGGAAGGCATCACCGATTTCCGCATCAGTGCCGTGGTCAACGGCGGCGAGATGAACACTTCGCTTCTGGGCATGAGCTATCTGCGGTTCTTCGAGCGGATAGAGATCGCGGGCAACCAACTGGTTTTACAACGATGATAAGAGCATTCCTGCTTCTGGCACTCCTGACGGCCTGCGCCCCGCAGGTGCAGACACTTCCCGAAGACTTCGATTCAAGCTTCGCCTTCTGAGGCGGTCTCGGCCTTCTTGACCCAGCGGCCAGCGTCCTGCGCCCAGTATTGCGCCGGACACCCTGCCCCCGTCAGGGCCTTCCACTGACCGCGCGCCTGGGCAACCGCCGCACCGTCCTGCCCGTCAAAGATGATGCAGACCCGCTCCATGGCCTTGACCTCATCGGCCGAGACATCCGCGCCCGCAACCGACATGACACAGGAAAATCCGGCGGCCGAGACATCCCCCAGCAGCACCGGCTGATCGGCGTCATGCGGACCGCCCGCCATCCCGTGCGGCAGGAACCCCTCCTCGGGCCGCTCCCACAGGACCGCATCCAGCCGTTCCAGCAAGCCCCTATCGGTGCCGCGCACCAGCACGCGCCAGCCCACGTCCCGCGCCTTGCCCAAGAGCATCGGCAGGGTCGCCTCCAACGGCGTCTCGGTCAGGTGATAAAAATAGACCGCGCCCACCGGCACCTCGCTTCCCTGCTTCTCATGTTCCAAAATACCTTCGGGGGTGAGGCCGAAGGCCGAGGGGGCAGACAGCCCCCTTTGCCGACCATCATGCCTCGTAATTGTCGGCGATCAAGCGGTTCAATGCCAGCACACCCCATCCTGTTGCCCCCGCAGGTGCCAGAGCGGTCTCTTTCTTGACCAGCGCCGTGCCTGCGATGTCCAGATGGACCCAAGGCACATCGGGTTTGACAAAACGCTGCAGGAATTGCGCGGCAATGATCGCGCCCCCCGGACGGCCGCCGACGTTCTTCATATCGGCGATGCGTGATTTCAGCGTTGCGTCATAGGCGGGCCCCAGCGGCAGACGCCACGCGCCCTCTCCTTCGGCTCCTGCGGCTTTGAGAAACGCCGCGCTCAGCGCATCGGAATTCGAAAAGACCCCCGCATTCTCATGGCCAAGAGCGACGATCACGGCCCCTGTCAGAGTCGCCAGATTGATCATGCCAACGGGTTTGAAGCGCTCCTGCGCATACCAGAGCACATCTGCCAGCACCAAACGGCCTTCTGCATCCGTGTTGATGATCTCGATGGTATCGCCTTTCATGGATTTGACCACATCGCCGGGGCGGGTCGCATTGCCGGAGGGCATGTTCTCGACCAGCCCGACAATGCCGACCACATTGGCCTTGGCTTTGCGCAATGCCAGCGCGCGCATCACACCGGCCACCACACCGGCGCCGCCCATATCCATGGTCATCTCTTCCATACCCGCAGGCGGCTTGAGGCTGATCCCGCCGGTATCAAAGACCACGCCCTTGCCGACCAAAGCAAAGGGCGCTTCCTTGCCGCCGCCGTTCCATGACATGACCACCACCTTTGAGGGGCTGTCGGACCCCTGCCCGACGCTGAGCAATGTGCGCATACCCAGCTTCTTCAGATCCGCCTCTTCGAGGATCTCCACATCCAGACCCAGTTCCTGCATCGCCGCCAGCCGGGCGGCAAAGTCATCGGTGGTCAGGATGTTGGCGGGTTCGTTGGTCAGATCGCGGGTGAAAAACACCCCTTCGGCAATCGCCGCCAGCGGCGCTGCGGCCTTTGCCACTGCCTCGGGCTTGGAGACCATGAAGGTGATGCGGCCTTTGGGTTTGGGTTCATCTGTCTTGTGGTCATCAAAACTGTAGCCACGCAGGGCCAGCCCCAGTGCGATCTCTTCGGCGCGTGCCGTGCCCCCTGCCAGCACCAGCAGATCGCCAGACCCCTTTGCCTTGGCAATCTGCGCACCGGCCTTGCGCGCCAGCGTCACCGACGGGCGGCGCGGCAGTTTGACGACGCAAACCGCCTCGGCCTCAAGCCCTGCCGGATAGGTCAGGCTGGCCAGATCGCCCTCGGACATCCTGCCAAAGGCCTCGGAGGCGACAAACCGCGCAAGCGCCTTGCGCGTCAAGGTGTTGACCCGCCGCGCGCCTGCATCCAGCTTGCCATCCGCCCCCACAAACACGACGATCTTGCCTTTGCTTGTGGCGATGGCCTCAAGTGCGAGGTCCTTGAAACTGATTTCTGCAGGCGTGGTCATGGCGGCTCCTTGGCGTGTCTCTTGTGTCGGTCTGACCTACCTAATCGGCACCTGCCCCGAACACCAGATAGCGGTTCAATCCGCCGCAGGCTTGGGCTAGTTTGCAGGCAGGCCGCAGAGCAATCACAAAGGACCGCAGCTTTGGCACGATTTGACAGATACATGCTGTCGCAGCTGATGGTGCTGTTCGGGTTCTTCAGCCTTGTGCTGATCCTGATCTACTGGATCAACCGCGCGGTGGTTCTCTTTGATCAGCTGATCGCTGACGGGCAATCTGCCACGGTGTTTCTGGAGTTCACTGCCCTGACCTTGCCCGGCGTGATCCGGCTGGCGCTACCGCTCGCGGCCTTTGCGGCGGCCGTTTATGTCACCAACCGCATGTCGACGGAATCCGAGCTGACCGTGGTGCAGGCCACAGGCTACTCACCCTTCCGGCTGGCGCGCCCCGTGCTTTACTTCGGGCTGATCGTTGCGGCGATGATGTCGCTGCTGATGCATCTGCTGGTCCCGCTCAGCGCTGCCCGCCTTGCCGAACGGCAGGCGGAAATCGCCAGCAGCCTGACATCGCGCCTTCTGACCGAAGGACAATTCATCGAACCGGTTGAAGGCGTGACATTCTACATCCGCGAAATCACCCCCGAAGGCGAGCTGCGCGATATCTTCCTCTCAGACGTGCGCAGCGCGAATGACGAGATCACTTATACCGCCTCACGCGCCTTTCTGGTCCGCGATGAAGACACCACACAACTGGTCATGATCAACGGGATGGTCCAGACCTTGCGGACCGAGGGCCAGCGGCTCTTTACCACACGGTTTGAGGACTTTGCCTACAACATTGGCGACCTGATCGAGATCCCGTCCAGCACCAGCCGCAATGCCGATCACCTGAGCACCTGGGCGCTCCTCACCGCCACGCCTGCGCTGGCCGAAGAAACGCGGCGCAGCGCCGCCGATCTGCTGGCCCGTGGGCATGACCGGTTCAGCCAGTCGATCCTTGGACTGGTTGCCGCCCTTTTGGGGTATGCCGCGTTGATGGTGGGTGGTTACAGCCGCTTTGGCGTCTGGAAGCAAATCGTCGCGGCCATTTTCCTGATCATCGTGGTGAAAGCCTTTGAATCCGTCGGTCTGAACGCCGCCCGCAGCAATCCGCAACTCTGGTTTGCAACCTACCTGCCCAGCGTGGTCGGGATCGTCATTGTCGGCGGCTTGCTGATGTGGGCCTCGCGCCCCGGGCTGTTCCAGCGACTTTTCCGGCGCAAGACCGCGGTGGAGATTGCCCCATGATCCTGCACCGCTACTTCGCGCGACGCTTCCTGAACACCTTTCTGGGGATTGCGGGGATTTTCTTTCTGATCATTCTCTTTATTGATCTGGTCGACCAGTTGCGCCGTTTCGGCGACGCCGACGCGACCTTCTGGGATATCCTGACGCTGAGCCTGCTGAATGTGCCCGGCGCGGTATACCGCATCCTGCCCCTGATTATGATCCTTGCCAGTATCGCACTATTTCTCGGGCTGGCGCGGTCGTCCGAGATGGTCGTGACACGCGCTGCCGGTCGCTCTGCGCTCAAAGCGCTGATCGCACCTTTGGTGGTGGCATTGGGGATAGGCTTGGTCAGTGTGGCGGTCTTCAACCCCGTTGTTGCGGGCACATCCAAACAATCCGAAGCACGCGTCGATGCCCTGCGCGGCAATACATCGGTCCTGTCGATCGGCTCGACCGGCCTGTGGCTGCGGCAAGGGTCGGATGTCAGCCAGACCGTGATCCGCGCCCAGAGCGCCAATCTTGACGGCACGGCCCTGCGCGATGTCACGCTGCTGACCTATACGCCCGAAGGGGATCCGATCAGGCGTATCGAAGCAGCGCGCGCTGTTCTGCTGACGGGGTCGTGGCAACTGACCGATGCCAAAATCTGGCCGCTGGCCGATGTAGCCATCCCCGAAGCAGAAGCGCAGTCGGAAAGCAGTTTCTCGATCCCCTCAACGCTGACCGCTGACGAGATCCGCAACAGTTTTGGCGCACCCGCTTCGATCCCGATCTGGGAACTGCCCGCATTCATCGACAGGCTTCAGAGGGCCGGTTTCTCGGCACAACGACATCTGGTCTGGTTTCACACCGAACTGGCGCTGCCGGTCTTTCTGTTGTCGATGGTGATGATCGGCGCCAGCTTCACACTGCGCCACCAGCGCGGCGGGCGCACAGGGCTGATGGTGTTAATGGCCGTCATTCTGGCCTTCCTTGTCTATTTCATCCGCAACTTCGCACTGGTGCTGGGCGAGAACGGCCAACTGCCTGCGGTCCTGGCCGCATGGGCCCCGCCACTTGCGGCGATAGGGCTGTCACTCGGCGTGCTTTTGCACAATGAGGAGGGATGATGCGGTTTCTGCTTCTGCTTCTGGCCCTGCTTGCGCCCACGGCTGCCCTGACACAAGAGGCCGCGCGGCTGATTGCCGATCGGGTGACACTCAACACCACAGGCCAGCTGGTCGCTGAAGGCAATGTCGAAGCCTTTTACGCGGGAACCAGCCTGCTGGCCTCTGCAATCATCTACGACCAGACAGCCGATACCTTGCAAATCACCGGCCCGATTGTGATCCGCACGGCGGACGGCACCTTGCTCACCGCGGATCGCGCCGATCTCGACCCGCGTCTTGAGAACGGTATCCTGCTGGGCGCACGGATCGTGCTGGACCAACAGCTGCAACTGGTCGCCAACCAGATCGACCGGCAGCAGGGGCGCTATTCGCAGCTTTACAAGACCTCCGCCACGTCGTGCCGGGTCTGTGGCGATGGCCCGCCGTTGTGGGAAATCCGTGCCGAGCGGGTGATCCATGACGATGTGGAGCGGCAGCTATACTTCCAGAACGCCAGCTTCCGCATCCGTGGCGTGCCGCTGATCTGGCTGCCCCGCATGCGGTTGCCCGATCCCACGCTTGATCGCGCGACGGGCCTGTTGATCCCGGAACAGCAGAACACCAACCGCCTCGGGTTCGGGATCAAGCTGCCCTATTTCATTACGCTGGGGGATTCGCGCGACCTGACCGTGACACCTTATCTGTCACCTGAAACGAGGACGCTGGAACTGCGCTACCGGCAGGCGTTCCGCAACGGTTTTCTTTCGGCGCGCGGTGCCGTCAGTCAGGACACGCTGTTTGACGGAACCCGCGCCTATCTTTTTGCCGAAGGCGACTTTGATCTCTCCGACGGCTACCAACTGCGCTTTGATATCGAAAGCAGCAGCGACGCAGGCTATCTGAGCGCATACGACTATTCGCAAAAAGACCGTCTCGACAGCGCGGTCACCCTGCTGCGTGTGCAGGACGAAACCCTGTCTCAAAGCCGGCTGACCTTTTACGAGACATTGCGGGACGATGAAGACCGAGACTCGCTGCCGCCTATCGTGGCCGATTTCCGCTATCTGGGGCGCAGCACCGCAGCCTTTGGGGGCACGTTCAACTTCGATCTGAGTGTCGATGCCGCCTACCGCACCAGCAACACGCCCGGCGACGCGGGTCGCGACGTGCTGCGCGGCGGTGGTTACGCGAACTGGCAGCGCGACTTCATCCTGCCTTTCGGCGTGCTTGCCGACATCGAGATCGGCGCGCGCGGCGATGTCTTTGCCGTCGCCGATGATCCGGCCTTTGCCGAATACGACTTGCGTTTTGTGCCCTCCGCCAGCGCCACCCTGCGCTGGCCCCTGCACCGCAGCGAGGCAAGCGGCGCGGTTCAGGTGCTGGAACCTGTGGTGCAGGTTGGCTGGGCCGAAAGCTATGGCAGCACCCCGCCCAACGAAGACAGCACCCGCACGGAACTTGACCGTGCCAACCTCTTTTCACTCTCGCGTTTTGCCGGTGAAGACGACGTGCAGACCGGCTCGCAGGTTGCTGCCGGTCTGATCTGGTCGCGGTTCTCTCCGACGGGTCTCGACACATCGCTGGTTGTCGGGCGGGTGCTGCAACAAGAGGCCTCTGACGGTTTCACCCCCTCTTCCGGCCTCGATGGCACGGCCTCTGACTGGCTGGTCGCAGGTCAGGTGAGCGGGCTGGACGGCTTCCTCTTTGACGCGCGCAGCCTCTGGGACGCAGATGACGGTCTGAACGTAGCCGACAGCCGGATCAGCTGGCGCAACGACTGGATCACCTTGGGCGCCAACTATATCTGGCAGGGCCCCGACAGCGCCGAAGGGCGCAACGAGACGATTTCGGAATGGACCGTCGATTCCGGCTTTGCCATCAGCGAGACATGGACGCTCGACCTTGATGCACGTTACGATATCGCCGCAGACCGTCCCGTGAGTGCAGGGATCGGCGTCCAGTGGCGCAACGAATGCATGACAATCGACGTTTCAGCCTCGCGCCGCTTTGCATCCTCCGATACAGTCGCCCCGACGACAACATTCGGGATCAGCGGCAGTATCGGCGGCTTTTCCACGGGGCGCGCTGCAGGCGGGCTGACGACAGGGTGCGGGAACTGAGAAGCATGATGAGTATGATGATGCGCAACAAAAAATTCTTGTCAGGCGTGCTGGCGCTGGCCTTGGCGGCCGTGTCTCCCCTTCCGGCCACGGCTCAGGGACAGACCGGCGTCGCCATCAGCGTCAACGACCGCGCGATTACCAATTTCGAACTGAACCAGCGGATGCTGCTTCTGGACGCCTTCAACACGGCCGGTGACCTGCGTCAGGTGGCCCGAGACGGTCTGATCGAGGACCGCCTGAAGCAACAGGAAATGGCCCGTTTTGGCCTGCGCCTGTCGCCCGAAGACCTACAAACGGAACTCGAGTCCTTTGCAGGCCGTGCCAATCTCTCGCTGCCGGAATTCCAGGGCGTTCTGGCCTCGCAAGGCATCGCACCTGAAACGCTGCGCGACTTTGTGGCAACGGGTGCCCTGTGGCGGGATTTCGTGCGCGGCCGCTTCAGCCGTGAAGTCACCGTCAGCGAGGCCGACATCAACCGCGCCATCGCCCAAGCCGGCAATGCCCCGACCCAGATTGAACTTCTGCTCTCCGAGATCATCATCGTGGTGACGCCCGAAAACGAATCCCGCGCCCGCGAGGTCGGCAATCGGATTGCCCAGATCCGCAGCTTTGAGGAATTCAGCCGTGCCGCGTCACAAGCCTCTGCCTTGCCGTCGCGGGAGAACGGCGGCCGGATCGACTGGGTGCCTGCCGCGAATTACCCGCCCCAGATCGCGGCCCGCTTGCTTGACCTCGAAGTGGGTGAAGTGACCGAACCGATCGAGATCCCCAATGGCCTCGCCTTCTTTCAAAAACGCGGCCAGCGCGAAGGGCGCCGCGCTCTCAGCGCGCCTGCCAGCATTGATTATGCCGCCTACTATATTCCCGGCGGACAGTCTGACGCCGCTCAATCCGCCGCGCGCGATGTGGCTGATCGCGTCGATACCTGCGACGACCTTTACGGCGTGGCACGCAACCAGCCGCAAGAGGTCCTCGACCGCGTGACCTTGCCCCCTTCGGATATTCCGCGCGATATCGCATTGGAACTGGCGCAGCTTGATCCGGGGGAAGTCTCGACCAATCTGACCGCAAATAACGGACAGACACTGGTCTTCCTGATGCTCTGTGCCCGCAACCAGATTGGCAGCGACGGCATTGACCGCGCCACGGTTGCCAACCAGATCCGCAGCCAGCGGCTGGGCGCGCTGGCCGATGCGCTGATCGCTGACCTGCGCGCTGCGGCAGATATCCGGCCCTGATGCGGCCCATCGCGATCAGCTGCGGTGAACCGGCAGGGATCGGCCCTGAAATCGCGGCAGCGGCCTGGGCCGCCATCGGACAAGAGATCCCGCTGGTCTGGCTTGGCGATCCGCGCCACCTGCCCAAGGGCACGCCGGTCTTCGAGACAGACGATCCCGGCGCGCAACGCGCAGGTAAACTGACGGTGCTCCCCCGCGACTTCGGATCTGCTGCGGTTGCAGGCAGGCCCGACCCGTCTCATGCGCAAGGTGTGATCGACGCGATTGCAGATAGTGTTTCGCTGGTCAATCAAGGTCAGGCACGCGCCCTTTGCACAGCACCCATCCACAAGGCTGCCCTGATCGACGGGGCGGGTTTTTCCTATCCGGGACATACCGAATTTCTTGCCGCACTCGCAGGGACCAAGCAGGTTGTGATGATGCTGGCCTGTGATGCGCTGCGCGTGGTGCCGACCACGATCCATATTCCGCTCAAGGATGTGCCGGCCAAGCTGACTGCCAGCCTGCTGACGGATACGATCCTGATCACGCAGGCAGCCCTGAAACGGGAGTTTGGTATTGCTGCCCCGCGTATCGCGATCGCTGGACTGAACCCGCATGCGGGTGAAGACGGCAAGATGGGTCTGGAAGAGCAGGAGATGATCACACCTGTCCTGGATGCGTTGCGCAAGGAGGGCTTCGATCTGATCGGCCCGCTGTCGGCTGACACGATGTTCCACGCAGGCGCACGCGCAGGCTATGACGCGGCGGTCTGCATGTATCACGATCAGGCGCTGATCCCGATCAAGACGCTGGATTTCTCGGGTGGCGTGAATGTGACCCTCGGCCTGCCGTTCATCCGCACCTCTCCTGATCATGGCACCGCCTTCAATATCGCAGGCAAAGGGATCGCGGATGCGACTTCCATGATCGCCGCCCTGCGCATGGCCGCCCGCATGGCCGACGCACGCGACGGTGCTGCATGAGCGGAATCGACAGCCTCCCTCCCCTGCGCGAGGTCATCGCCACACACGGGCTGGCGGCCAAAAAGTCGCTGGGGCAGAACTTTCTTCTCGATCTC
>CAZOMZ010000028.1:10646-13337 GCA_964581065.1 uncultured Loktanella sp.
GGCAGGTGATGTCAGCAACGCCGATGTGCTCGAAATCGGCCCCGGCCCGGGCGGTCTGACGCGCGGTCTGTTGGCAGAAGGCGCACGCCGTGTTCTTGCCATCGAAAAAGACCCACGCTGCCTGCCCGCGCTGGCTGAAATCGCCGATGCCTATCCGGGGCGGCTGACGGTGATCGGCGGTGACGCACTCTTGGTCAACCCGCGTGAACATCTGACACCGCCCATCAAGATTGCCGCCAATCTGCCCTATAACGTGGGAACCGAATTGCTGGTGCGCTGGCTGACACCAAAGGAATGGCCGCCGTTCTGGGACAGCCTGACACTGATGTTCCAGCGTGAAGTGGCCCTGCGGATCACGGCCGAACCCGGCAGCAAGGCCTACGGACGGCTGGCCCTGCTTGCCCAATGGCGCAGCACGCCCCGAATCGTTCTGGAACTCCCGCCCGAAGCCTTCAGCCCGCCACCCAAGGTCAACTCGGCTGTGGTGCATCTGACCGCTTTGCCCGAACCCCGCTTTCCCGCCGATCCCGCAACGCTGAACCGCGTGGTCAGCACCGCCTTCAACCAAAGGCGCAAGATGCTGCGCTCTGCGTTGAAATCGCTTCATCCCGATATCGAGACAATTTTGATGGAAGCGGGTATTAAACCAACCGAACGCGCCGAACAGGTGGACCTCGAGGCCTTCTGCGCCCTCTCACGTGCCTACGACGCAGCCCGCTGACTTCTTTCTCCCGGGAAACTCCCGCCGGAGGCATCCGACATCAGCCAAACAAAAAGCCCCCCGATACCGGAGGGCTTATCGTCTATTCAGCAGCTTCTGGCGCATCAGGCATATCGCCCTGATCCTGTGCCACTCTGGGCTTGCGCGGACCACGCGGCTTGCGCTCGCGCTTTGGCTTTTCCTCGGGCGTTTCGACAAGACCGCTATCGGCGGCCTCTGCATGAGGCTGGTCCATGCCGCCGGTCTCGTTGGCGGCCTCTTCCTGCGCCTTCAGACGTTCGGCCCGCTCGCGGTCACGTTCGGCCTGACGCTGGCGGTTCTGTTCTTCCTGCTCTTCGCGCTTGGCTTCGACCTCGCGCTGCGCCTCGGCAAGCAAGCGGGTGTAGTGTTCGGCGTGCTGGGCATAGTTCTCGGCATCGACACGGTCACCGGACAGCACCGCGTCACGATGAAGCTGGTTGTATTTCTCGATGATCTGCTGCGGCGTGCCGCGCACCTTGCCATCGGGACCCGAGCTGTCGAATACCCGATTGATGATGTTGCCGCCCGAGGGACGGTTGTTGCGGTTTTTGTTCCGCGACCGTGACTTCGATGATCTCATGGGTTCTGTTTCAAGCCTTTGGCTGTCGTTGGGTTGGCCATGATGCGCAGAATTCCTGCGCGCGCTGTGCTGTGGCCTAACGATGTTTTGGCGACTGATCGGAGGGGGGTTCGGTGGCGAGCCGCGTCCCTGCCGATAGCCATTGAATAAGCATGTGACGCGCCGCATGACAAGCCCAAAACCCGCCAGAAGGCGAAAACTGCAGGATTTCGCACCATCAACCTGCCAATTTACGGGTTTTTGCCGGCAACGACGCGGTCGCGGCCATCAAGGTCAGGAATCACTCTGACATCGACCAATCCGGCCTTTTCCATCATCGCTGACACTGCCGAGGCCTGCGTCGGCCCGATCTCGACCAACAGGCGGCCACCGCGCCGCAAGTGCGCAGGAGCGCCTGCGCTGATCTTGCGATACGCGGTCAGACCGTCCGCCTCGTCCGTCAGGGCCATGCGCGGCTCAAAGAGGCGGACTTCGGCCTGCAAGCCATCCATTTCGTCAGCCGCAATATAGGGCGGGTTCGAGACGATCAGATCAAATTGGCCACCCACGGCTGCAAACCAGTTGGACACTTCGAAATGCACACGGTCCGCCACGCCCAGTGCCACGGCGTTGTCGGTCGCGACCTGCAATGCGGCGTCCGAGATATCTGTCGCCACACCGACTGCATCCGGACGCTCTGCCAATAGCGTCACAATGATCGCCCCCGATCCGGTGCCAAGGTCGAGCACATCGGCAAATGGCCTTTTCAGGGCCTCTGCAATCAGTTCTTCAGTCTCTGGTCGGGGGTCCAGCACATCAGGCGTGACCTTGAACCAGCGGTCAAAGAAGAGACGCCCGCCGACGAGGTGGGACACAGAATGCCCCTCGGCGCGCATATGGATCGAGGCCATGAACGCTGCTTCGCTGACGGAATCGATTTCGTCATATGCCAGCAGGGTCACGCGTTCCGGCGCAACATCCAGCGCAGCCGCCATGATCAGGCGCGCATCCCGCGGTCCGTTTTCGATACCTGCTTCTGCCAGTTCAGCATTGGCCCACCCCAGCAAGCCGCCGACGGTCATCGGGGCAGTGGCCATGCTCAGCCGCCCATCTCGGCCAGCAAGGTCGCCTGCGCGTCAGCCTGCAGCGCCCCGATCACCTCTTCCAGATCGCCCTGCATCACCTGACCCAATGAATAGAGCGTCAGATTGATCCGGTGATCCGTCATGCGGCCTTGGGGAAAGTTATAGGTGCGGATGCGTTCCGAGCGATCACCCGAACCCACCTGGCTTTTCCGATCCGCCGAACGCTCGCTGTCGATGCGCTGGCGCTCCAGATCAAACAGGCGCGTTTTCAGCACCTGCATCGCAATCTCGCGGTTGCGGTGCTG